>NZ_JAEVHN010000171.1:0-11044 GCF_016803375.1 Micromonospora sp. 4G55 | reverse complement strand
ACGGCGGCGACGGTCAGCGGGGCGGACGGAAGGGGGGCGGAGGCGACCGGGGGCGTCGTCACCCGCCGATCCTAACCGGATCGCCGCGGCCGGCCCGTCCCACCACACAAGATCCCAAGCCGTACGTACGGTTTGCGTAACGCAGGGTCAGCTGGGACGATCGACCCGTGCCCAGAGTAAGTCAGGACCAGCTCGACGCGCGCCGACAGGAGATCCTCGCCGCGGCGCGGGCCTGTTTCGCCCGGCACGGCTACGAGGGAGCCACCGTGCGCCGGCTGGAGGAGGCCACCGGGCTGTCCCGGGGTGCCATCTTCCACCACTTCCGCGACAAGGACTCGCTCTTCCTCGCCGTGGCCGAGGACGACGCGGCGGCCATGGTGGAGACCGTGGCCCGCAACGGCCTCGTCCAGGTCATGCGGGACCTGCTGGCCCGGGCGATCTCCCCCGACACCACCGGCTGGCTGGGCAGCCAGCTGGAGGTCTCCCGCCGGCTGCGCACCGACCCGGCGTTCGCCCGCCGCTGGGCCGAGCGCTCGGCCGCCATCGCCGAGGCCACCCGGGACCGGCTGGTCCGGCAGCGGGAGGCCGGGGTGCTGCGCGAGGACGTGCCGATCGACGTGCTGGCCCAGTTCCTGGAGCTGGCGTACGACGGCCTGGTGCTGCACCTGGCGATGGGCCGGCCGGCCGGCGACCTGGGCCCGGTGCTGGACCTGGTCGAGGAGGCCGTGCGCCGGCGCTGACCGCCGGACGTATCGGCTTGGTAACTCGGCCCGCACGACGGTCGGCGCGTGGCGGCCCTGCTCCACAATGAGGCCGCGATCCCCTCGCGTGACAGGAGCAGAGCCATGATGCTGGCGGCCGACACCTGGGGCATTCCCGGCCCGACGTTCCTCCGGTTCTATCTGCTGGCGGCCCTGGTGGCCGTCGTCGGCTCGATCGTGTACCGGTCCCGGATCCTCGCCGGGCAGCCGGCGGCCGGGACGGCCAGCTCGGGCCGCAGCAGGTCGCGTACCTCAACGGCGGCGACCAGCTCGCGATCTGGACGGCGCTGGGCGGCCTGCGCGGCTGCGGTGCGGTCGGGGTGCGTCCCGACCGGCGCCTCACCATCGGCGGCCCCCTGCCCAGCGGCCTCACCCCGCTGGACCAGGCGGTTCTCCACGCCGCCCGGAACCACCTGCACACCCGGGAGCTGGCCCGCGAACAGCGGGTGTCCCGCGCCCTCACCGAGCTGCGCGAGGGCCTGCAGCGGCAGGGCCTGGCGCTGCAGCCCGAGCAGCGCACCGCGGCGCGGCGCGGCGCGTGGCTGGTGCTCGCCCTGATGGCGCTCGGCGCGGCCCGGATCGCCGCCGGGCTCGCCAACGACCGACCGGTCGGCTTCCTGCTGCTCGCCGTCCTCGCCCTGATCGTCCCGCTGGTGCTGCTCTCCCGGGTGCCGTGGCGGACCCGGGCGGCCGACGCCGCGCTGCGCGAGCTGCGCCGCAGCAACGTCCACCTCTCCCCCCGCGTCCGCACCCGCCTACGCCACCTACGGCGCGGCCGGGGGCGGCCATGGGGGGTCGCGCTGTTCGGCACCGCCTCGCTCTGGGCCCTGGACCCGGGCTTCGCCGAGCAGGCCGAGATCCAGCGGCAGGCGCTGAACAGCAGCGGTGGCACCGGCGGCAGCTCCTGCGGCGGTGGCAGTTCCTGCGGTGGCGGCGGCAGCTCCTGCGGCGGCGGTGGCGGCTGCGGTGGCGGCGGTGGGTGCGGCGGATGACCGTCCGAGCGGGGTGGGCATCGGCTGGCGGCCGGAGATCGCCGGATTCGTCGCCGAGCTGCCCGGGCTGCGCTTCGTCGAGGTGGTGGCCGAGTCGGTCCCGTCGACCGGCCGCTCCCGCCGGGGCTCGCCGAGCTGCGCGGGCGCGACGTCACCGTCGTACCGCACGGGGTGCGGCTCTCCCTCGGCGGCGCGGAACCGGTGACCCGGCCCGGGTGGCCCACCTGGCCCGGGTCGCCGAACTCCTCGACGCGCCGCTGGTCAGCGAGCACATCGCGTTCGTCCGGGCCGGCGGCCTGGAAGCCGGCCACCTGCTGCCGCTGCCGCGTAGCCGGGAGGCGGTGGCCGCGGTGGTGGCCAACGTCCGGCGGGCGCAGGAGCAGCTGCCGGTGCCGATCGCCCTGGAGCCGATCGCCGCGCTCTTCGACTGGCCCGACGACGAGCTGGACGAGGCGGACTTCCTCACCGAGATCCTGGACGCCACCGGGGCCTGGCCGTGCACTGGGCGCTGGCCCGGCTCGACGGGGTGCCGGCCGGCTGGCTCCGCCTCGAACTGCCGCAACTGGACAACACCGACAACGCCGTCGCCGAGCTGGTGGTGCATCCGGCGTACCGGCGGCGGAGCGTCGGCCGGGCGCTGCACCAGCACGGGGTGCGGCTGCTGCGCGACGCGGGGCGCAAGCGGGTCATGGGCGAGGTCGTCTCGGCCCTGCCCGGCGGCCCGGCGCGCGACCCGCCGGGGCGGCCTTCGCCGCAGCGGTCGGCGCCCGCCCCGCGCTGGCGGCGGTACGCCGCCGGCTGGACACCACCACGCTCGACCGGGCCGCGTTGGACACCCTGCTGGCCGGCGCCCGGAGCGCGGCCGCCGGTTACCGCACGTCCGCTGGCAGCAGACCACCCCCGAGGAGTACGTCGACGACGTCGCCTACCTGGAGGGCCGGCTGATGACCGACGCGCCCCTGGGCGACCTGGAGTGGGAGCAGGAGCGGGTCGACGCGGACCGGATCCGGAGCACCGAGCGGGCGCTCGACCTCCGGGGCAGCCGCCGCTACCACGTCGCGGCGGTCGACGAGCGCTCCGGTCGGTTGGTCGCCTGGAGCATGCTCAGCCTCGGCGCCAGCGCGGACTGGCACGCGTGGCAGCAGATCACCATCGCGGACCCGGCCCACCGCGGTCACCGGCTCGGCCTGCTCACCAAGATCGAGAATCTGGGGCACGCCCTGGCGTACGAGCCGGCGCTGCGCGCGATCGACACCTTCAACGCGGCGGAGAACGAGCACATGATCCGGATCAACGAGCAGCTCGGCTTCCGGCCGGTCGACGCCTCGACGGAGTGGCAGCTGGCGCTCTGACCGCCGGGGAACCAGCGGGCGGCTGGACCGAGCGGCGGGTGACGATCCCACTTGTGACACTGCTCTACTGATCTGGGACCAACCTGTTGCATGATGGCGGGCATGACGGAGACCCCGCACCCCCTGTACGACAGGCACGCCGACACCCTGAACCGTGCGCTGACCGCCATCACGGAGCGGGGATACTGGTCCGCCTATCCCGAGTCACCCAGCCCCCGCGTGTACGGCGAGACCGCCGCCGCCGACGGCAAGGCCGCCTTCGAGGCGTACCTGAACGCCGACTTCCCCCTCGACCAGCCCGGCTCGGGCGACCGGGTCGCCACCGAGACCAGCCCGTTCGGGCTGGAGCTGAACGTGCGCTACCCGCACGCCGGCGCCGACGAGCTGGTCGCCGCCGCCTCGGCCGCGCTGCCGGCCTGGCGCGACGCCGGCCCGCAGGCCCGGGTGGGCGTCTGCCTGGAGATCCTCGACCGGCTGCACAAGCACATCTTCGAGCTCGCCAACGCGGTGCAGTTCACCAGCGGCCAGGCGTTCGTGATGGCCTTCCAGGCCGGCGGCGCGCACGCGCTGGACCGCGCGCTGGAGGCGCTCGCCTACGCGTACGCCGAGATGACCCGGCATCCGGGGACGGCCGGCTGGGAGAAGGCGGCCGGCAAGGGTGACCCGCTGCGGATGACCAAGACGTTCCACGTGGTGCCCCGCGGCGTGGCGCTGGTGATCGGCTGCAACACCTTCCCCACCTGGAACTCGTACCCGGGGCTCTTCGCCTCGCTGGTCACCGGCAACCCGGTGGTCGTCAAGCCGCACCCGCGCGCGGTGCTGCCGCTGGCCATCACCGTGAAGTACGCCCGCGAGGTGCTGGCCGAGGCCGGCTTCGACCCCAACCTGGTGCTGCTCGCCGCCGAGGGGCCGGGCGAGAAGCTCGCCTCCACCCTGGCGCTGCACCCCGCCGTGAAGATCGTCGACTTCACCGGCTCCACCGAGTACGGCGACTGGCTGGAGGCGAACGCCCGGCAGGCGGCCGTCTACACCGAGAAGGCCGGCCTGAACACGGTGGTCATCGACTCCACCGACGACTTCGCCGGGATGTGCCGCAACCTCGGCTTCACGCTGACCCTGTACAGCGGCCAGATGTGCACCACCTCGCAGAACATCCTCATCCCGGCCGGCGGCATCGAGACCGACCAGGGGCACAAGAGCTTCGACGAGGTGGCCGCCGGCATCGCCGGCGCGGTCGGCAAGCTCACCGCCGACCCGGCGCGCGGGGTCGAGCTGACCGGCGCCATCGTCAACGACGGGGTGCTGGAGCGGCTCGACGAGGTGACCAAGGTCGGCGAGCCGGTGCTGGAGTCGCGTACCGTCGAGCACCCGGCGCTGCCCGGCGCGGTGGTGCGGACGCCGACCATCGTCAAGCTGGCCGCCGACGACACCGCGACGTACGGCCGCGAGTGGTTCGGGCCGATCTCCTTCGTCATCGCCACCGACTCCACCGCGCACAGCCTGGAGGTCATGCGCGCGACGGTGGGGGAGAAGGGCGCGCTGACCGCCGCCGTCTACTCCACCGACGAGGCCGTGCTCGACGCGACCGAGGCCGCCGCGGTCGACGTCGGCGTGCACCTGTCCTGCAACCTGACCGGCGGGGTCTTCGTGAACCAGTCGGCCGCGTTCTCGGACTTCCACGGCAGTGGGGCGAATCCGGCGGCGAATGCTGCGCTCACTGATGGTGCCTACGTGGCGAATCGGTTCCGGATCGTGCAGAGCCGTCGGCACGTCTGATCCTGCTGTCGGGGTTTCCGGGGCAGACCACCTCGCTCCAGGCGGTCAGGCTTGATCCTTCCGCGAGGCGGCCTGCCCCGGAAACCCGTGCGGGGTGCGCTGCGGGCGTCGCCGCCGGGTCGGGGGTGGGGTCATCGGGGTGCTGCCCTGCGTTCGGTGCTCGGTCGGCGGGGTGGGTCAGGCGGGGCGGCGCATCTGGAGTTCGCGCATGGCGGGGACGGTGGGGTGCGGCACGCGTACGCCGGTGTCGGTGAAGCCCAGCCGCTGGTAGGCGCGGTAGGCGCGGTCGTTGCCGACCACCACCTCCAGCAGCAGTTCCGGGCGGCCGGCGGCGCGGGACCAGGCGGCCACCCCGTCGATCAGGTCGGCGAGCAGGCCGCTGCCCCGCCAGGTGGGGGTCACGTAGACGGCGTAGACGACGGTCAGACCCGGCTCGTCGGGCGAGGCGGTGCCCCCGGCGTGGCCGACCAGCCGGCCACCGGGGTCGGCGACGAACTGCGCGGTGTGGTCACCCCGGGAGACGGACGCGATCCGGGCCGCGTAGTCGGCGTGCGGGCGGGCGGCGGCCTGGGCGACGGTCTCCAGGAACGCCAGCGGCGCGTCCGCGAGCATCTCCAGCCGCAGCGCCCGCATCCGGGCGGTGTCCTCGGGGCGTACCCGGCGGACCGTGGCTCTGCGGGCTTCCGGCCGGGCCGGGGCAGGTGTCATGTCCGCATGCATACCGCAGCGACCACCGCCAATGGACGGGCGGTCGGCGGAGCACCGGAATATGCCCGATTTGTGGTCGTGCGCCGCCGTCACGCCTCGTGTAGCGTGCGATTTCGGTCACCGATTCAGCGGCCCTCACCGATCGCCGGAGCGGTGGTCCTCCGGTGCCGGTCCGCCGGCCCCGGGGTCGTGGAACGCCGCGCAGAGTGAGGAAGTGCACCGTGGCACAGGGCACCGTGAAGTGGTTCAACGCCGAGAAGGGCTACGGCTTCATCGCCGTCGACGGCGGCCAGGACGTCTTCGTCCACTTCTCCGCCATCGAGATGGACGGCTACAAGGCGCTGGACGACGGGCAGCGGGTGGAGTTCGACATCGCCCAGGGCCAGAAGGGTCCGCAGGCCGAGCGGGTGCGCGTCATCGCCTGAGTCGCGTCCGGTTCCGCTCGTCGGCCGCCCCCAGGGGCAGCGGCGCGAGCGGGCGCCAGGGAAGATCGTGGGCCGATCCAGCCGTCGCTGAGGAGTGCTCATGTCCGACCAGTCCCCGTCGGGTCCGCCCGGACCCGATCCCGTGGACCCGCCCGCGCCGGGCGGCCCGGTCGGGCCCGCCGGCCCGTACCAGGGTTGGGTCTTCCCGCCCACCGGCGGCTACCCGCCCGGTGCCGACCCGTACGCCGGTTACCCGCCGGGTTACCCGCCGTACGCCGGCCACCTCCCGTACGGCTGGCCGGCCGCCGGCGGCTGGGACCCGGCCGACCCGTTGGTGAACCCGCCGCACGCCGGCGTCGACGGCTGGTTCACCCGGTGCGCCGGCGCGCTGCGTCGGGGCTGGCGAACGCTGGTGCCGATCATGCTGCTCACCCAGGCGCTCCCCGCCGCGGTGCTCTCGATCATCTCCCTCGGGCTGGAGCCGTCCGCGCAGGTGCCGGCCGACGGCTCGCTGCCCCCGGGCTACCTGGGTGACTTCCTCACCTTCGGCGGCGCGACGCTGGTCGCCGCCCTGCTCCTCTACCTGGTCCAGAGCGTGGGCTGGGCGGCCGGTACCTGGGTGGTCACCCGGCAGGCGGCCGGCGAGCCCGCGACCTCGGCGATGCGCTGCGCTACGGCCTGCGCCGGGCGCCGGGGCTGTACGGCTGGACCCTGCTGGTCGGTCTGCTCGTCACGGTCGGTTTCTGCTTCTGCGTGATACCCGGCGTCTACCTCGCCTTCGCGCTCGCCCTGGCCGGCCCGGTCTACCTCTTCGAGCGGCAGAACCCGATCGGGCGCTCGTTCCACCTCTTCCGCAGCCGCCTCGGCATGGTGGCGGCCCGGGTCGCGCTGGTGGCGGCGGCGGTCGTCGCCGGGACCGTGGTCGGCGCGGTGCTGGAGGCCGTCGGCACGGCGCCGCTGGGCACCGACCCGTTCGCCGCGCCGGGCACCGCGGTGGGCGCCGTCGTGGTGGTGGCGGTGACCGCCGTGCTGGTCGTCCCGGTCTACCTGGTCCAGCTGGTCGGGCTGATCGTGACGTACGCCGAGCAGCGGGTCCACGAGGGGCCGGTGAACGCCGCGCGACTGGCGGCGGAACTCGGCTGATCGGCCCGAGTCTGCTTGCACTCGGCAGGGGAGAGTGCTAAACAAGTCATTGGCACTCGCGTATGGTGAGTGCCAATGGTCGGGGCGGTAGGGCCACGGTCGCAGCGGCGTTCCAAGACGCCGGTGCGGCACATGGCCGGTCGTCGCGGGCTATCCGGCCCGGCCGAAGGACGTCGTCGTCGCCAGGTGGCGACGTCCCAAGGTGCGTACACCAGGCGGCCCATCCGGGGCACAAACACTCGGGTGGCCCGTGAGTGTCCAGGAGGACAACGCCGTATGGCCAAGATGATCGCGTTCGACGAAGAGGCGCGCCGCGGCCTCGAGCGGGGCATGAACCAGCTCGCCGACGCCGTGAAGGTGACGCTCGGCCCCAAGGGCCGCAACGTCGTGCTCGAGAAGAAGTGGGGTGCCCCCACCATCACCAACGATGGTGTGAGCATCGCCAAGGAGATCGAGCTCGAGGACCCCTACGAGAAGATCGGCGCCGAGCTGGTCAAGGAGGTCGCCAAGAAGACCGACGACGTCGCCGGTGACGGCACGACGACGGCGACCGTCCTGGCCCAGGCCCTGGTCCGCGAGGGCCTGCGCAACGTGGCCGCCGGCGCCAACCCGATCGCCCTGAAGCGGGGCATCGAGGCCGCCGTGGCCAGCGTCTCGGAGGAGCTGCTCAAGCTCGCCAAGGACGTCGAGACCAAGGAGCAGATCGCCTCCACCGCCTCCATCTCCGCCGGTGACAACACCGTCGGCGAGATCATCGCCGAGGCGATGGACAAGGTCGGCAAGGAAGGCGTCATCACCGTCGAGGAGAGCAACACCTTCGGCCTGGAGCTTGAGCTCACCGAGGGCATGCGCTTCGACAAGGGGTACATCTCCGCGTACTTCATGACCGACCCGGAGCGTATGGAGGCCGTCTTCGACGACCCGTACATCCTGATCGCCAACAGCAAGATCTCGTCGGTGAAGGACCTGCTCCCGATCCTGGAGAAGGTCATGCAGTCGGGCAAGCCGCTGCTGATCATCGCCGAGGACCTGGAGGGCGAGGCCCTGGCCACCCTGGTGGTCAACAAGGTCCGGGGCACCTTCAAGTCGGTCGCCGTCAAGGCGCCGGGCTTCGGTGACCGCCGCAAGGCCATGCTGACCGACATCGCCATCCTCGCCGGTGGCCAGGTCATCAGCGAGGAGGTCGGCCTCAAGCTCGACGCCGCCAGCCTCGACATGCTGGGCCGCGCCCGCAAGGTCGTGGTGACCAAGGACGAGACCACCATCGTCGACGGTGCCGGTGACGCCGAGCAGATCCAGGGCCGGGTCAACCAGATCCGGGCCGAGATCGACAAGAGCGACTCCGACTACGACCGGGAGAAGCTGCAGGAGCGGCTGGCCAAGCTGGCCGGCGGCGTTGCGGTCATCAAGGTCGGCGCGGCCACCGAGGTCGAGCTCAAGGAGCGCAAGCACCGCATCGAGGACGCCGTTCGCAACGCGAAGGCCGCCGTCGAGGAGGGCATCGTCCCGGGTGGTGGCGTCGCGCTGGTGCAGGCCGGCAAGACCGCCTTCGACAAGCTGGACCTGACCGGCGACGAGGCGACCGGCGCGCAGATCGTCAAGATCGCGCTGGACGCCCCGCTGCGGCAGATCGCCGTCAACGCCGGTCTCGAGGGTGGCGTGGTCGTCGAGCACGTCCGCAACCTGGAGCCGGGCCACGGCCTCAACGCCGCCAACGGCGAGTACGTCGACCTGCTGGCCGCGGGCATCATCGACCCGGCCAAGGTGACCCGGTCGGCGCTGCAGAACGCCGCGTCGATCGCGGCGCTCTTCCTCACCACCGAGGCCGTCGTGGCGGACAAGCCGGAGAAGACCCCGGCCGCCCCGGCTGGCCCGGGTGGCGGGGACATGGACTTCTGAGTCCAGCTCCACCAACGCCGAAAGGGGCGGGCCGCGCGAGCGGTCCGCCCCTTTCCGTCTCCTCAGGGCAGGCTGCGCTGGTTACGCCGCTTCTGCGCCCGGTCGTACGGCGGTCGGATGGCGACCGGTTCGTCCACCACGGTCACCAGGTCCTCGGCCTCCGGCTCGTCGACGCCGGTCATCTCGGCGAGTTGCTCCGCGTCGCCGTAGTCCCGCCGGTCGAACGGCACCGCGATGGGCGGGTCGCCGACCGGTACCCAGGTACGGGGCAACGGCTCGTCGGTCTGTTCGTCGTCCGTGGTCATGGGTCGCCTCCTCTACCGAAACGGTAGGGGGCGGCCATCACCCATGCGGGCGAATGGCATTATCAGGGTCTATATCCCATTCGCCCGTTTATCGATACCTCGCGGTCTTTCGCCGGGCCGCGCAGCGCGCCCGGCGGGCCGGCAGGGCCGTCAGAGCGTGCGGCGGTACAGGAAGAAGACGCGCTCGATCCGGGCGCCCGCGCTGCCGGAGTAGAACGGCACCGGGCCCACCCAGCCGATCTGCGCCGCGCTGATCCCGGCCTCGTGCTGGTCGCGCAGGCACCGGCGCAGCAGCACCCCGCCGATGCCCGAGCCCTCCGCCGCCGGCGCGGTGCCCATCGGCCCGAACCAGCTCGGCCGCGACGTCCCCAGGCCGCGAAGCCGAGGAGCTCGCCGTCCCGCTCCGCCAGGTGGCAGCCCGCGTCGGCGCGGCCGACCGAGCCGGCCAGCCTCGCCGTCCCAGGCGCCGCCGAAGGTGGACCGGGCGAATGCGGCCAGCGCCGGCAGGTCCGCGGGCTCCGCCCGGCGTACCGTCACGCCCTGGCCGGCCAGCCTCGTCTCCGCCGGCTCCGTCGTGCGCAGCGCCGGCGACCCGTCGTACGACAGGTCGGCGGTCATGTTCCACGCCGTACGGTCCTGCCGGTAGCCCAGCGCCAGCGCCAGGCAGACCGCCGGGGTGTACCGCACGTCGATGCCCGGCCAGGCGTAGTACGGCGGGTTCCCGGCCAGCAGCAGCTCGGCCGCGCCGAGGCCGGCGATCCGCCGTTCCGCCTCGGCCACCAGCGCCCGGCCGACGCCCCGGCGCCGTCGCTGCGGCGCAACGGCCAGCAGGTCCACGTGCCCGAGGCGCTCCTCCGCCGCCGAGACCGATCCGATCAGCACCCCGATGAGTTCGTCCCCCGCGTACGCCCCGAGCGCCAGCACCGTCCGGTCCGCCGCGGCCCGGGGCCAGAGGGCGGTGACGATGGACTCCGCCTCGGCGGCGTCCTCGGGCAGGTCGAGCGCGCGTCCGCAGAACGCGACGACGGCGGGGACCCGGTCGGCGGGCAGGTCGGCGAGGGTGAACTCCATGGTGGCCGACCCTAGATCAACCACCACGGGTGGGCGCAAGACCCGTTCAGCCGGCCCGGGCCGCCCGCACCGCCGCGTACGCGTCGACGAGGCCCGCGCCGGTGATGTTCGCGTCCCCGCCGCAGGCGTCCTGCGGCGCGCGGGAGCGGTAGCTCGGCTGCGCCGGCTTCGCCGTCTCCCGCAGGATCCGGCGGGTGCGCTCCAGGTCGCCGACGAGCGCCGGGTTCGCCGACCACATCAGCGCCACCACGCCCGCCACCTGCGGCGTGGCCATCGAGGTGCCGTCCAGGGTGGCGTAGCCGCCGCCCGGCATCGCGGAGAGCACGCCCGCGCCCGGGGCGAGCACGTCCGGCTTGGCCGCCCCGCCCGGGGCCGGTCCGCGACTCGAGAAGAGGGTCACCCGGCGGTTCCGGTCCACCGCGCCGACGGTCAACACGTCCGGGTACGGCGCGGGCGGGTCGGCGATCGAACCGCAGTACGGCCCGGTGTTACCGGCCGCCGCGACCACCAGGATGCCGGCGGCGGCCAGCGCGTCGGCGGCCGGCCGGAGCGCCCGCGGGTCGCAGCCCTCGATCGGCGGGCAGCCCCAGGAGTTCGGTCAGCCAGTCCGGC
>NZ_JAEVHN010000170.1:0-11065 GCF_016803375.1 Micromonospora sp. 4G55 | reverse complement strand
ACCCCCATCCCTGCACGGTAGGGGGCCGGCGGCCCATCCCGGCCCCGCCGTCCGGACCGGTGCCGCCCGCCGCCCGGCCGGTTCCCGTCCACCGCTCGGATCGCAAGCGTCACCCCGGGTTCGGCGGGACCGTGCGGGGTGCGCGGTTTCGCTAGGGTCTCCGGCATGTCTGACGAGTACGTTGACCCCAGCGCCAACACCGAGCAGTTCCGCGCCTTCGCCCACGCGGAGCCCGCCGCGCCCGTCGAGGCGGCGTCCCGCCTGCCGCTGATCGCCGGCGCCGCCGCGGTCGCGGTGCTGCTGGTCGCCGTCGCCGGCTGGCTGGCCCTGGGCTGAGCCGGAGCCGATCAGGTTCGCCTCAGCCGGCGGTCGCCGCCACCGCACGGGCCTCCCGGGCGATCTCCCGCTCCTCGTCGGTGCCGATCACACAGACGCTGACCTCGGCCCCGTCGGGCGAGATCACCCGGTCGCCGGCGCGGCGTTGCGCGCCGGGTCCACGGCGATGCCCAGCCGGTCCAGCCCGGCCAGCGCCGCGGCCCGAACCTCCGCGGCGTGCTCACCCACGCCGGCGGTGAAGGTGACCGCGTCGACCCGGCCGAGCAGCGCGTAGTACGCCCCGACGTACCCGGTGATCCGACGGCAGTAGACGTCGAAGGCCAGCGCGGCGGCCGGGTCCCCGGCGGCCCGCCGCTGCAGCACCTCGCGCATGTCGTTCGCGCCGGTCAGGCCGAGCAGCCCGCTGCGGTGGTTGAGCAGGTCGTCGATCTCGTCCACCCCCAGCCCGCCCTCCCGGCGCAGGTGGAAGATGACCGTCGGGTCCAGGTCACCGCTGCGGGTGCCCATCACCAGGCCCTCCAGCGGCGACATGCCCATCGAGGTGGCCACGCTGCGCCCGCCGGAGACCGCGCAGGCGCTGGCCCCGTTGCCCAGGTGCAGGGTGATCGTGTGCAGCGCCTCGTACGGCCGGCCGAGCAGCTCCGCCGTGCGCCGCGAGACGTACGAGTGCGAGGTGCCGTGGAAGCCGTACCGGCGGACGCCGTAGCGCTCGGCGACGTCCCGGTCGATCGCGTAGGTGGCGGCGGCCTCGGGCAGGCTGTGGTGGAAGGCGGTGTCGAAGACGGCGACCTGCGGCACGTCGGGCAGCGCCTCCCGGGCCACCTCGATCCCGGCCAGGTTCGCCGGGTTGTGCAGCGGCGCGAGCGGCACCAGTTCCCGGATCGCGGTGAGGACCGCGTCGTCGATCAGCACCGGTTCGCTGAACCGCCGGCCGCCGTGCACCACCCGGTGCCCGACCGCGCCCAGCCCGGCCAGGTCGAGCCGGTCCAGGATCTGCCGGACGGTGGTGGCGTGGTCGGCCGGCCCGCCCCCGGGCTCGCCGACCCGCTCCACGGTGCCGGAGTCCCGGACCGTCTCGCCGTCGTAGAGCCGGTACTTCACCGACGAGGAACCGCAGTTGAGGACGAGCACCCGGTCGGTCATGACGCCTCCGCGGCGGCCTGGATGGCGGTGATCGCCACGGTGTTGACGATGTCGGCGACCGTCGCACCCCGGGACAGGTCGTTGACCGGCCGGCGCAGGCCCTGCATCACCGGGCCGACCGCGACCGCGCCCGCCGAGCGCTGCACCGCCTTGTACGTGTTGTTGCCGGTGTTCAGGTCCGGGAAGATGAAGACCGTCGCCCGGCCGGCCACCGTGCTCTGCGGCAGCTTCGTCGCCGCGACCTGCGGATCGATCGCCGCGTCGTACTGGATCGGGCCCTCGACCAGCAGCTCCGGGCGGCGCTCGCGGACCAGCTTGGTGGCCGCCGCGACCTTCTCCACGTCCGCGCCGGCCCCCGAGTCGCCGGTGGAGTACGACAGCATCGCCACCCGGGGCTCGATGCCGAACCGGGCGGCGGTGTCGGCCGACGACATGGCGATGTCGGCGAGCTGGGTGGCGTCCGGGTCGGGGTTGACCGCGCAGTCGCCGTAGACCAGCACCCGGTCGGCGAGCAGCATGAAGAAGACGCTGGAGGCCACCGAGACCCCGGGCACCGTCCGGATGATCTCGAACGCCGGCCGGATGGTTGCCGCCGTGGTGTGGGTGGCCCCGGAGACCATGCCGTCGGCGTGGCCGGTGGCCACCATCATCGTGCCGAAGTAGTTGGGCCGGGCCACGATGTCGTGCGCCAGCTCGACCGTGACGCCGCGGTGGGCGCGTAGCCGCGCGTACTCGACGGCGAACTCGTCGCGCCACGCGCTGGTCACCGGGTCGACGACGTCGGCGCCGGTGACGTCGATGCCCAGCTCCCGGGTGCGGCGGGCGACGTCGTCCGGGCGGCCGAGCAGCGTCAGGTCGGCCACGCCCCGCCGGAGCAGCACCTCCGCCGCCCGCAGGATGCGCTCCTCGGCCCCCTCGGGGAGCACCAGCCGGCGGCGGGTGGCCCGGGCCCGGTCGATCAGGTCGTACTCGAACATCAGCGGGGTCACCCGCTCGGACCGGCTGACCCGCAGCCGGCGGGCCAGGTCGACGGTGTCCACGTTGCCCTCGAACGCGCCGAGCGCCGCCTCCACCTTGCGCGGGTTGGCCGGGCTCGGGCGGCCCTCGATCCGGCTGGACGCGGCCACCGTGTCGTAGCTGTCGCTGCGTACCGAGAGCACCGCCAGCCCGGTGTTCAGCCCCTCGACCAGCCGCATCGCCCGGGGGTCGGGCTGCTCGCCGAGGGTGAGCACCAGCCCGGCCACCGAGACCTGCCCGGCGACGTGCGCGGCACTGGCGGCGACCAGCAGGTCCGCCCGGTCGCCCGGGGTGATCACCAGCGCCCCCTCGGTGAGGTGGTCGAGCAGGGTGGGCACGTGCGCGGCGCCGACCACGTAGTCGAGCACGTCGCGGTCGAGCGCGGCGTCGTCCCCGGCGAGCAGGGTGGCGCCGAGCGCCGCCGCCACCTCGGCCACGTCGGCGCCGACACGGTCGGCACCTCCGGGATGGCGTACGCGGGGACGGGCAGCTCCGGCAGCGTCATCGGCCCGGGCACCCGGTTGGCGATCACCGCCAGCACCGTCGCGCCCAGGTCCTCCAGATCGTGGTACGCCCCACGCGCCGCCGCCGCGATCGCCTCCGGCTCCTGCCCGAAGCCGTCGATCACCGGCACCACCACGCTGCCGAACTCGGTGGCCAGCCGGGCGTTGAAGGCCAGCTCGCGGGGGCCCGCGCCGTCGCCCCCGTCGGCGAAGTCGCTGCCCACCACGACCACGGCCGGGCAGCGTCGCTCGACGCTGCGGTAGCGCTCGACGATCCGGGAGATCAGCTCCTCCCGGCGGCCGTCGGCGACCAGGGCGCTCGCCTCGGCGTAGGTGGCGCCGGTCAGCTCATGCTGCGGCAGGTCCACCCGGTAGCGGTCGATCAGCAGGGCGAGGATCGGGTCGGCGCCGGTGTCGGCGACCAGCGGCCGGAACGCGCCGATCCGCTCGACCTGTCGGGAGAGGAGTTCCGCGAGGCCGAGGGCGATGGTCGACTTCCCCCCGCCGGACCCCACGCTGGTCAGGTAGACGCTGCGGGCCACGCCCCCACCCTAGGAGATCACGCGCTCCCGCGCCCGGGACCTCCGTCCCACCCACCCGGGCCGGACGGGGTGGTCCCGGGTTACTCGTCGTCCTCGTCGTCGAGGCGGGCCAGGTAGGTGGCGAAGCGTTCGATGGGGGTCTCGAACTCGGGGTTCAGGTCGACGAAGTCGCGCAGGCGCTCGGCCAGCCACTCGATGCTGACCTGCTCGTCGGCCCGGCGCTCGACGAGTTCCTCGATGCCACGGTCGGTGAAGTACATCCGTACGTCCTTGTCGGGATGGTGCCGACGGAACCGGGGCAGGGCCGTCGGCGGACGGCGCTGCCCCGGGTCTCGGCGGTGCGGTCAGGTCACGGGCGGGGCAGGGCCGCCTCGATCAGCGCGGACTGCTCGACCTCGTGCATCTTGGCCGAGCCGACCGCCGGGGCCGCCGCGGCCGGGCGGGAGATCCGCCGCAGCCGGACGTCGGCCAGGTGCTCCAGCAGGTTGAGCGCGACGAACGACCAGGCACCCTGGTTGGCCGGCTCCTCCTGCACCCAGGCGAAGTCCTCGGCGTTCGGGTACTGCGCCAGCGCGGCCCGGATCTCCTCGATCGGCAGCGGGTAGAGCTGCTCCATCCGCAGGATCACGGTGTCGGTGATGCCGCGCTCGGCCCGGGCCTGGAACAGGTCGTAGTAGACCTTGCCCGAGCAGAGCAGCACCCGCTTCACCTGCTCCGGCGCCGGGGCGGCGGTGTCGGCCAGCACCGGCTGGAAGGTGCCGGTGGTGAAGTCCTCCACCGAGGAGACGCAGAGCTTGTGCCGCAGCAGCGACTTCGGCGTGAACACCACCAGCGGCTTGCGCTTCGGCGACAGGGCCTGGCGCCGCAGCAGGTGGAAGTAGTTCGCCGGGGTGGTCGGGATGGACACCCGCATGTTGTCCTCCGCGCAGAGCTGGAGGAACCGCTCCGGGCGACCCGACGTGTGGTCCGGGCCCTGGCCCTCATGGCCGTGCGGCAGCAGCAGGGTGACCGCGGAGCGCTGGCCCCACTTCACCTCGCCGGAGGAGATGAACTCGTCGATCACCGACTGGGCGCCGTTGACGAAGTCACCGAACTGGGCCTCCCAGCAGACCAGCGCGTTGACGTTCTCCACCGAGTAGCCGTACTCGAAGCCCATCGCGGCGTACTCGGACAGCAGCGAGTCGTGCACGAAGAACCGGGACCGCTCGCCGTCGCCGGTGAGCGACTTCAGCGGCAGGTAGTCGTCGCCGGTCTTGGCGTCCACGATCGAGGCGTGCCGCTGGACGAAGGTGCCGCGGCGGGAGTCCTGCCCGGCGAGCCGGACGGTGACCCCGTCGTGCAGCAGCGCGCCGAACGCGATGATCTCGCCGTAGCCCCAGTCGATGTTGCCCTCGACGGACATCTTGGCCCGCCGGTCGAGCAGCTGCTGGATCCGCTTGTGCGGGGTGAAGCCCTCGGGGAGGTTGACGTGCGCCTCGCCGATCGCCTTGACCACGGCCGCGTCGGTGGCGGTCTCCACCTGCGGCTCCGGCTCCTCCTCGCGACGCGGCCGGCTGAGCTGGCGCGGGGTGGTGGCGGCGTCGCGGGTGGCCTTGAAGACCCGCTCCAGCTGCCCCTGGTAGTCGCGCAGCAGCTCCTCCGCGTCCTCCACGGTGATGTCACCCCGCCCGATCAGCTCCTCGGTGTAGAGCTTGCGGACCGAGCGCTTCGAGTCGATGATCTTGTACATCTCCGGGTTGGACATCGAGGGGTCGTCGCCCTCGTTGTGCCCGCGCCGGCGGTAGCAGACCATGTCGATCACGACGTCCTTGTTGAACGCCTGCCGGTACTCGAAGGCCAGCCGGGCGACCCGGACCACGGCCTCGGGGTCGTCGCCGTTGACGTGGAAGATCGGCGCCTGGATCATCCGCGCCACGTCGGTGCTGTAGAGGCTGGAGCGGCTGTACTCCGGGGCGGTGGTGAAGCCGACCTGGTTGTTGACCACCACGTGCACGGTGCCACCGGTGCGGTAGCCGCGCAGCTGGGAGAGGTTGAGCGTCTCGGCGACCACACCCTGGCCGGCGAAGGCGGCGTCACCGTGCACCGCCAGCGGCAGCACGGTGTAGCCCTCCAGCTTGAGGTCGATCCGGTCCTGCTTGGCCCGGACGATGCCCTCCAGCACCGGGTCCACGGCCTCCAGGTGCGACGGGTTCGCCACCAGGGAGACCTTGACCGCGTGGTCGCCGCCCGGCGTGGTGAACTTGCCGTTCTGGCCCAGGTGGTACTTCACGTCGCCGGAGCCCTGGGTCGAGCGCGGGTCCAGGTGGCCCTCGAACTCGGAGAAGATCTTCTCGTACGGCTTGCCGACGATGTTGGCCAGCACGTTCAGCCGGCCGCGGTGGGCCATGCCGATGACGACCTCGTCCAGCCCGCCCTCGGCGGAGGCCTCCAGCACCTCGCCGAGCAGCGGAATCAGCGACTCGCCGCCCTCCAGCGAGAAGCGCTTCTGCCCGACGTACTTGGTCTGCAGGAAGGTCTCGAAGGCCTCGGCCGCGTTGAGCCGGTTGAGCACGTGCTTCTGCTCGTCCGCAGGGGGCTTCTCGTACTTGCGCTCGATCCGCTCCTGGATCCAGCGGCGCTCCTCCGGGTCCTGGATGTGCATGTACTCGATGCCGACCCGGCGGCAGTACGAGTCACGCAGCACGCCGAGGATCTCCCGCAGCTTCATCCGCTGCCGGCCGGCGAAGCCGTTGACCGGGAAGACCCGGTCCAGGTCCCACAGGGTCAGCCCGTGCTGGAGGACGTCCAGGTCCGGGTGCTTCCGGATCTTGAACTCCAGCGGGTCGGTGTCGGCCATCAGGTGGCCGCGCACCCGGTACGCGTGGATCAGCTCGTGCACCCGCGCGGTCTTGTTGATCTGACCCTCGGAGTCGACCGCGACGTCCCGCACCCAGCGCACCGGCTCGTACGGGATGCGCAGCGAGGTGAAGATCTGGTCGTAGAAGCCGCGCTCGCCGAGCAGCAGCTCATGCATCACCTTGAGGAACTCGCCGGACTGCGCGCCCTGGATGATCCGGTGGTCGTACGTGCTGGTCAGCGTGATGATCTTGCTGACCGCCAGCTCGGCCAGGGTGGTCTCGCTCATGCCCTGGTACGGCGCCGGGTACTCCATCGCGCCGACGCCGATGATGGCGCTCTGCCCCTGCATCAGGCGGGGGATCGAGTGCACCGTGCCGATGCCGCCCGGGTTGGTCAGCGAGATGGTGGTGCCGGCGTAGTCCTCCATGGTCAGCTCGTTGCGGCGGGCGCGCCGGACCACGTCCTCGTACGCCTGCCAGAACTGCCGGAAGTCCATCTGCTCGCAGGCCTTGATGGACGGCACCACCAGGTTGCGGGAGCCGTCCGGCTTGACCAGGTCGATGGCGATGCCCAGGTTGACGTGCTCCGGGCGGACCATCGCCGGCTTGCCGTCGACCTCGGCGAAGGAGTTGTTCATCTCGGGGTGCTCGACCAGCGCCCGGACCAGCGCGTACCCGATCAGGTGGGTGAAGCTGACCTTGCCACCGCGCCCGCGGGCGAGGTGGTTGTTGATCACGATGCGGTTGTCGACCAGCAGCTTGGCCGGGACGGCGCGCACGCTGGTCGCGGTCGGCACCGCCACCGCACCGCCGCGCTCGCCGGCCGGAGCGAGCGTCGGCATGTCCTTCGCCGAGCTGGAGGAGATCTACGGCCGGCGCGGTGAGCTGATCAGCAATGACGCCGGCGACGCCACCGCGTACCTGGTCCGGTTCGGCAGCCGGGTGGAGCTGTTCACCGGACACCCGATCCGCTCCGGCGTCGGCTGGTTCGAGGCCGGGCGCGCGGACTTCGTCGAGCGCGGCTTCCGGCAGGGGCGGTCCTGCTGAACCGGCCCGCACCGAGGGGCGCCGGCATCCCGCCGACGCCCCTCGTCGGCAGAGCGACACATCGTTCCCCTCTGGCACAACGCTATTGGTCCCGACAACACTGTGTGGCACACAGTATAGTGTGACGCATGGTTAGCGAGGAGATCCTGCGGACCCATCTCCAGGAGTTGCGCCGCGGCACGGTGGTGGTGGCGAGCCTGGTCGCCCTGCGGCACCCCGACTACGGCTACGCACTGCTGCAACGGCTGGCCGCGCACGGCTTCCCGGTCGACGCCAACACGCTCTACCCCCTGCTGCGCCGACTGGAGGAGCAGGGCCTGCTGACCAGCGAGTGGAACACCGAGGAGAGCCGCCCGCGCAAGTTCTACCGCACCAGCGAGGAGGGCGAGAGCGTGCTGCGCCGACTCCTCGACGACCTCGCCGCCGTGCAGACCTCCGTCGCCGGGCTGATCGAAGGAGTGGACCGATGACTTCCCTGACCGACCGCTACGTCGCCGCCACCCTGCGGGCCGTGCCCGCACCACGCCGGGCGGAGATCGCCACCGAGCTGCGCGCCTCCATCGAGGACATGATCGACGGCCGGACCGCCTCCGGGGAGGACGCCGCCGCGGCCGAACGCGAGGTGCTGACCGAGATGGGTCACCCGGAACGGCTCGCCGCCCGCTACGCCGACCGCCGGCTCCAACTGATCGGCCCCACCTACTACCTGGTCTGGCAACGATTCCTGAAGGGGCTGCTCGCCGTCGTCCCCGCCACCGTCGGCGTGGTGGTGGGCGTGCTCAAGGCGACCGTCGAGGGCGAACCCGGCCCGGCGATCGGCGCCAGCGTCACCGCCGCCCTCCAGACGGCGGTGCAGATCGCCTTCTGGGTCACCCTGTGCTTCGCCGTGCTGGAACGGACCGACACCTCGCTGAACCTGCCCGACTGGACCGTCGACCAGCTACCCGAGAGCCCGGCCGAGCGGGACGTACGCCTCACCGACACCTGCGCGGCGGTGGCGATGCTGCTGCTCACCCTGGCCTTCCTGCCCTGGCAGCACGTCCAGTCCTGGGTGACGGACACCGACGGCGGGCGGATCCCCCTGCTCGACCCGGCGCTGTGGCGCTCCTGGCTGCCGGTGCTCGCGGCGGTGCTGGTCGCGAGCCTGGCGCTGGAGATCGCGAAGTACCGCGCCCGGCGGTGGACCTGGCCGCTGGTGGCGGTCAACGCCGCGCTCGACCTGGCCTTCGCCGGGCCGGTGGTGGTGCTGCTGCTCACCGACCGGCTGCTCAACCCGGACCTGGTCGCCCGGTTCGCCTGGCTGCGCGAGGGCGATCACCTGGAGACCGTCGCCACGGTGTCGGTGGTGGTGATCGCCGTGATCACGCTCTGGGACGTCGTCGACAGCGTGCTCAAGGCCCGCCGCCAGCAGGCCTGAGCAGAGGCATCCGGCCCGGCGCACCCGGGGGCGCCGGGCGGCCGGGCCCGTTTCAGCGGGTGCCGGCCCGCCACTCGCGGGCCAGCAGGGCGTACACCGCCTCGTCGGTCCACTCCCCCTTGACCAGCTCGTTCTCCCGCAGGTGCGCCTCCCGGCGCATGCCGAGCCGCTCCAGCACCCGGGCCGAGGCGGTGTTGCGGGCGTCCAGCCGGCCGACGATCCGGTGCAGGCCCAGCTCGTCAAAGCCCAGCCGCAGCATCTCCCGGGCCGCCTCGGTGGCGTACCCGTGGCCGGCGTGGTCGGGGTGCAGGACGTACCCGATCTCGCCCTGCCGGTGCGCGACGCTGGTCCAGATCAGCAGCACGTCACCGATCACCGCGCCGGTCTCCCGCAGCACCAGCGCCAGGTTCAGCACGTCGCCCTCCGCGCGCAGCGCACCCGGGCGCGCTTGCGGGCCAGCGCCTCCCGGCTGGCGGCCTCGTCGTTCGCCGCGAAGTAGAGGTAGCGGGTGACGTCGGCGCGGGACTGGTAGCCGCAGGGCAGCGAAGTCGTCGGCGGTGAACAACCGCAGGTCGAGGCGATCGGTGCGCAGCGGGAGGTCGGGGACGAGCATCCCGGCAGGCTACGGCGGGAGCGGGCGGCCGGTCAGCCGAGTTTCGCCGCCGCTCTCAGCAGGGAACGGCGTCCCAGCCGGCCGGCAGGCGCGGCCCGTCCCAGGACGGGTCCGGCCGCCACTGCGCCCAGCCCTCGTCCCACCAGCGCCGGCCGGCGTCGAGCAGGGCGGCGATCCGGTCCCCCTCCCCGCGGATGGCGTCGGCCATGCCCGGGTAGCGCCCCTCGGTGAGGCGCTGGGCGAACATCTCCACGTCCTTCCAGACGTACCGGTCGGCGCCCGCCGGCCACCACAGGTCCAGCTCGTGGTCGAGGGTGTCCACCCCGATCGGGGTACGCCGGAACGGGTCCTGGAGGTTGAAGTACCAACCGGCGAAGGCGCGGTCCTCGCCGGCCCAGAAGACGTCCACCGAGTGCGCCTCACCCGGACGCTGGAGCATCAACTTGCCGTGCCCGGACCAGGCCGTGTGGCCGGCGGTCTGCCAGGGGTGCCGTCCACACGGGAAGGTGCCGCCCTCCGGGAAGCCGAACTCGGCCCCCGGCGGCAGGTAGAGCGCGAGCAGGTCGGCGGAGTCCTCGACGCAGATGGTCGGGCAGCCGAACCAGACCTCGCCGCGCAGCACCTCCCGCCGGACGACGACGTCGCCCGGCGGGAATCGCCCTTCGGTCACCGGGGTCAGGCGTCGACCGCGGCCATGACGTCGTCGGAGACGTCGAAGTTGGCGTAGACGTTCTGCACGTCGTCGCAGTCCTCGAGCACGTCGATCAGCTTGAAGACCTTGCGCGCGCCGTCGGCGTCCAGCGGCACGTTGACACTGGGGATCAGCGAGGACTCGGCCGACTCGTACTCGATCCCGGCGTCCTGCAGGGCGGTGCGGACCGGAATCAGGTCGGTCGGCTCGGAGACCACCTCGTACGCCTCACCGAGGTCGTTGACCTCCTCCGCGCCCGCGTCGAGCACGGCCATCATGATGTCGTCCTCGGTGGTGCCGGCCTTGGGGACGATCACCACGCCCTTGCGGGAGAACATGTACGACACCGAGCCGGCGTCGGCGAGCGAGCCGCCGTTGCGGGTCAGCGCGGTGCGGACCTCGGTGGCGGCCCGGTTGCGGTTGTCGGTCAGGCACTCGATGAGCATCGCCACGCCGTTCGGGCCGTAGCCCTCGTACATGATCGTCTGCCAGTCGGCGCCGCCGGCCTCCAGGCCGGAGCCCCGCTTGACCGCGCGGTCGATGTTGTCGTTCGGTACCGAGTTCTTCTTGGCCTTCTGGATGGCGTCGTAGAGCGTCGGGTTACCGGCGGGGTCGCCGCCGCCGGTGCGGGCCGCGACCTCGACGTTCTTGATCAGCTTGGCGAACATCTTGCCGCGCTTGGCGTCGATGACGGCCTTCTTGTGCTTGGTGGTCGCCCACTTTGAGTGGCCGGACATCTCGTACCTCCGTCTGTCATTCCACGCCTGCGTCGACAGCCCGCGCCGACTCCACCCCGCAACCGGCGACAGAAGGGCCGGTCGGCTCCGCGTGGAGGGCTGCGGCGGGCAATGGCCCTGCCGAACCGCGGCAATCCTACCGAGGTCGTGCCTCGGCTTGTCACACCCGGCACCCGTCCGGG
>NZ_JAEVHN010000169.1:0-11077 GCF_016803375.1 Micromonospora sp. 4G55 | reverse complement strand
TCGTCGGACACGTCGCCTCCGTTCCCGGCGCAGCCGGCGAGGGGGATGAGCAGCGCCAGCGTGAGAGCGGCCGGCAACGCCACGGTACGAGGTGTCACCCCGGTGGGACGCGCCGGTGGCCGTCGGGGTTCCCCGGAAAGGGCGATGCCCGGGCGGTGACCCGCCCGGGCATCGTGTGCTGCTGGTGGCGCCTCGATCAGGAGATGCGGATCTTCATCGAGGTGCCGCTCTGCTGGAGAACCTTGATCTTGACCCCGTTGTTCGGGACCTTGACGCCGTGGTTCGGCAGCTCCGCGAACCAGTACTGCTTGCTGTCGTCGAACAGCGGAGCAGCGGCCTGGCCACGGATGTAGGAGGGCTGGCTGTTCACGTGGAGGGTGAACGAGTCGGCCTTCTTCAGGCTGAACGGCGCGTCGTACATCTGGACCCGGGCGCGCCAGGCGTTCCCGGTCAGGTTGTACAGCGGCTTCGGGCGGGAGTCGATGTTCAGGTTCCGACCCTCACCCGGGTGACCGCCCGGGTTGAACCGCTTGTCGTACGGCATGGTGTTGTTGTCCGCGTACCGGAGGTTCCAGTACGTGACGAGCAGACCCTGCTGGTACGCGTAGTGGTCCACATAGTCCGGCCGGTGTTCGCGTAGCCGAAGAAGTACGGACCGGTCTTCAGGTACTGGTCGTACGAGACGTAGACCCGGTTGGCCGCGATGTAGTAGTTGTCGAAGTCGCGGGTGTAGGTCTCCTCCACGATGCTGAAGCCGTTGAGGGCCCAGTCGCCCGCGCCCGCCTCGGCACCGTCGGAGAGAAGCGTCTGCCCGTCGGCGGTCACGGTGATGGCGTCACCGAAGAAGCCGCCGGAGGAGACGCCACCGTCGGTGATGTAGTGGTAGCGGAACTGCACGACCTTGCCCGCCGCCACATCCATCGGGATGGTCAGGTCGACCCAGTCGGCCTCGTCGTCACCGTTGGTGTCCGAGTCGCCGTCGAGAGCGTTCCGACCGTTGCTGTCGGTCTTCGGCTGGCCGTTGACCTTGAACGGCAGGGCCGTCCAGCTCTTGCCACCGTCGAGCGACGCCTCGAAGTACATGTAGTCATAGTTGGTCTCGATGTTGTACCGAGCCTTCATCGACAGCGAGGCGCTGGACTTCCCGGTGAAGTCGAACGTCCGGGTCATCGTGTTGTTCAGGTCGTCGTCGTTGCCGGAGAAGTACTGCTTGGTGCCCTCGGCCGGCTTGCCGTTGTTGAAGGTGTAGGTCCGCTTCGGCAGCACCACCACCGCGGCCTGCGCCTTGGCGCTGTTGTACTCCGACGGGCCCAGGTCGATCGTCTGCGGGTCCTGCTTGGCCGGGACCACGGTCTCGTAGTCCAGCCAGCCGAGCTGCAGCTTGTTCCAGGCGCCGAGGTCCGCGCCGCGCTCGCCGATGCCGGCGTCGTTCTTGGCGCTGACCCGACTCTGGGCCATCAGGCTCCAGTGCTCGACGCTGTTGTCGCCGCTGGCGCCGGTGTTGTAGTCGTCCGGCAGGCCCAGGTCGTGACCGTACTCGTGGTAGAAGACGCTCCGGCCGCCGTTCTCCGGCTGCACCGTGTAGTCGCCGATCCAGATGCCGGTGTTGCCGATCTGGGTGCCGCCGGCCGGGAAGTCCGCCGGACCGGTGCTGCCCTGGTCGGTGGCGTAGGCGTACCAGCGGTGGCTCCAGATGGCGTCCTCACCCTGGTACGGGTCACCGTCGGCCTGGTCGCCGCCGGAGTGGACGATCTGGAAGTGGTCGATGTAGCCGTCCGGCTCGTTGAAGTTGGCGTCGCCGTCGAAGTCGTACCGGTCCCACTGGTCGAACGACTTGACGTCCGCCGCGATCTCGGCGTCGGACCGGCCCTGCTTCTTCTGGTCGGCGACCCACTGGTTGGCGGCGTCCCGTACCAGCGCCCAGGTGTTCGGGCAGGTGGTGTCGCCGCAGACCGCGGGGTCACCGGTCGGGTCGTCGTCTGCCTTCGGGTCGTTCGACCGGCCGTAGCGGGCCTCGTTGTACTTGACCTTGACCCAGTCGGTGACCTCGCCGTCGACCGTGTAGCGGCCGGACGACTGGGCCTCGTAGTACTGCTTCAGCGACTCGTCACCCTGCTTGGTGCCGAAGTACAGCTGACGGAAGTGCTCCGGGCTGTAGTCGGCCTGCCAGACGGTGGAGTTGTCCACCGCCCGGTTCGGCGCCGGGATCTGGTTGTGCACCGGACCGTCGAAACGGGTCGGCCCGGCGGTGTCCGGGTCGATGTCCTTGTCCGGGTAGGACGGGTGCCGCTCGTTGCCGAACTCGGCCAGGATCACGAAGATCCGGTCCGAGCGCTCCCGCTCCAGTTCGACGTACTGGTCGGTCTGGCCGGCGGATGCGGACGCCGTCCGGGCGGTGTTCTCGCCAGCCGCGTTCGTCGAGGTCTTGCCGACCTTGACGACCGTGCTGCCGTTGACCCGCTGCGGCTTGGCCTTGCCGGAGAGGACCTTGCTGAGGCCCTCCTGGCGCAGCGCGCGCCGCTTCTCCTCCAGCGGGTTGGGCAGATCGTGGTCGACCTGGGCAGGCTCGGCGACCGACGGAGCGGCCGTTGGCAGCGTCGGCGTCGGCGCGGCGCTGGCGGACGTGCCCGCCACCAGACCTGTCGCCGTCAGCGAAAGCCCGAGCAGACCCACTGCGACTTTGCGCACGTGGTACCTCCGGTGTGAGGGAACCGGCCCAACGGGGGTACGGGCCGGTGAAGTCGTCCCACTAGTGGGACTGATGGTGAAGATAGACACTCCTGCGACGCGTGGGAAGAAGGGCGCGTCGATTTGTTGCAAGTTTTTGTTGGGAATGCTTTTCACCGTCACATCCGTGCGGTTCATCAATGCGATGAGCAGCGCAAATCCGCAAGCGGTGGATCAAAGTGACAGATTTCGATCAGATTGCGGCGGGCACAAAACAGTGGGGCCGGTGGCGTACCGCCACCGGCCCCACTGTTAACAAATTGGTCAGTTGCTGACCTTCACGACCATGTCGTCGGTCGGGTTGGTGCCCTGCTTCAGGATCTGGATCGTGGTGCCGGTGCCGGCCACCTTGACCGAGTTCCACGCGTTGCCCGAGGTCCAGTACTTGGAGATGCCCTTGTCACTGAAGATCGGGTTCGGCGCGAGCTCCGGCAGCGTGACCGCCACACCGTTGCGGTGGAAGGTCTGCGCCGGCTTGGCGTACAGGCTGAACGTCGCGTCGAAGCCGTTGCGACGGTTGCTGATGGTGCCCTGGCCGCCGACGTTGATCTTGTCGGGGCGAACGTCCACCGGCAGGTTCAGGCCGTAGCCCGGGTGCTGCGAGGTGTTGTTGTCGCCGTACGCGTAGTTCACGTACCAGACCAGCATGCCCTGGTGGTTGGAGAAGCGCTCCACCCAGTTCGGGCGGGTGTTGGTGAACCCGTAGTTGTACCCGCCGGTCCGCAGCGTGTCGTCGTACCCGAAGTAGGTCCGGTTCTCCGCCAGGTAGAAGCGGGGGTACACGTCGGTGATCGAACCGGTCATCCGGGTGAAGCCCTTCGCGGTCCACGCCGCGTCCAGCGTCTCGGCGTCGTCGGTCCAGGCGGTGGCGCCGTTCTTGACGAGCGAGACGTTGTCCAGGAAGACACCGGCGAGGTGCACGCCGCCGTCGGTCTGGTAGCGGTAGCGGAACTGCACGGTCTGCCCGGCGTACGCCGACAGGTCGTAGGTCAGGTCGACCCAGTTGCCGCTGCTGGAGCCGTCGACGCCGGTCTCACCGGCGTCGATGAGCGAGTTGCTCAGCGAGGTCCAGCTGGCGCCACCGTTGGTGGACACCTCGGCGTAGACGTAGTCGTAGTCCTCTTCGATGTCGTACGACGCCTTCGCGGTGATCGACGCGGAGGTTGCACCGGTCAGGTCCAGCTGACGCGTCAGCGTGGTGTTCAGGTCGTCCGCGCTGCCGCCCCACCACTCGTACGAGCCCCCGAACGGGGTGTTGTACGACGTGGTCTGGGTCTGCGCCGGCAGGTTGACCACCACAGCCTGGGCCTTCGGCCCGTTGCTGTCGCCGGCCGGCCCGAGCGTCACCTGGGTGCTGCCCTTGCCGTACTCGACGGTCTCGTGGTTCAGCCAGCCGAGGAACAGCTTCGACCACGGGTCCATGTAGCCCGGGGTCGACCCGATGTCGTCCTTGCCGTGGCTCAGCCACGAACCGGAGGACATCAGGCTCCAGAAGCCGACGCCGTTGTCGCCGCCGGCGGTGTCGTACAGGTCCGGCAGACCGAGGTCGTGGCCGTACTCGTGGGCGAACACGCCCAGACCGCCGTTCTCCGGCTCCGTGGTGTAGTCACGGATCCAGAGGCCGGTGTCACCGATCTGCACGCCACCGGAGAGGTTGCCCGCCGGACCCGCGGAGCCCGCGAGGTTCGGGAAGGCGGCCCAGCGGTGCGACCAGATGGCGTCCTCGCCCTCGGCGCCGCCGCCGGCCTCTTCGCCCTCACCGGCGTGCACCGCCTGGAAGTGGTCGATGTAGCCGTCGGCCTCGTTGAAGTTGCCGTCGCCGTCGAAGTCGTACCGGTCCCAGATGTCGAACTGGGCCAGGTACTCCTTGATCTGGGCCTGGGTCTTGCCCGCCGCCACCTGGGCGTTGTACCAGGAGGTGGCGCTGTCCTTCACGAAGTTCCAGTACCCGTCGGCCTCGGAGATGGCGTTGCTGCCGTACCGCGCCTCGTTGTAGGGAACCTTGACCCAGTCGCTCACGTCACCGTTGACGGTGTAGCGCCCGCCGGACTGCTGGAAGTAGAAGTCCCGCATCGACTCGCCAGGACCGAACATCATGTCCTGGTAGTGGGCCCGGTTGAAGTCGGACCGCCACAGCGTGCTGTTGTCGTCGGTGGCGCTGCCGTCCCAGTTGCGGTCCGGCTGGGGGATCTGGTTACGGACCGGGCCGGCAGCTCCACCGGTCCGGGGGTCCGTCTTGTCGCCGAACTCGACCAGCATCGTGAAGATCGGGTCCGTCTTCGGCGCCTGCTGGTACTCGACGAACAGGTCGTCCTTGACCTGGATGACCTTCGAGCCGTTGCGCGTCTGAAGCTTGGCCTTGCCGGAGAGCAGGTCGGCGATGGCCTGCTTGCGGACCTCCCGCTGCTGATCCGCCTTCGGATCCGGGAGGCTGTCCTTGCCGTGCTTCGCCTTGTCGGCGCCGGGGGTGGGCTCCGCCGCCGGGGCGGCGGCCGCCGGCGCCGTGACGACACCGGCCGCCAGCAGCGCGGCCGCGGCCGAGGCCAGACCGGCTGTGACTCGTCTCCTCAAAGGTCCTCCTCCTTTGTGGAACTGTTACATGACGGGGACAACCAAAGCCGTCTCTGTCATGTCATGCGTCACTCACCATGACAGAGGTTTGAACAGTTGTCACGGGTCAATTACGCCGAGGAGCGCCCATCATTCCGGCTCAAACCGACACCAATTAGCCCGCGAATCAACTGCCGGCTCACGTTACGGTTCGGCCACGATCACATAGAGTGACGGTGATTATGGAGTCCCCAACATGGAGCGCTGGTGGCCGCGAAAATGTCACACCGATTGCATGAGAGATGTGAGAGGGCGTAAGAGAGCGGGGCCCGTCCGGAGCAGTGTGCTCCGGACGGGCCCCGCCGTGTGTCCCGTCGGACGAATCGGGACGGATCAGTTCGTTGCCGGGGTCACGTGGACCGTGGCGTACGAGTTGTCCTTCGCGGCCTTCAGGATGGTGATCGTGACGCCGTACGCGGCGTTCTGGTCACCCGGGTTGCCCGAGCCCAGCACGGTGAACCCGAGATCGGTGCCGTAGAGGCCGGTCGCCGGGGTGCCGTCCGGGTTGGTGATCCGGGTGGTGTACGGCACGCCGTCCCGCGACGGGATGACCACCGAGGCGTCGGCGTCCCGGGCGAAGAGCTTCCCGCTGCGAACCTCGAGCCCCGGGTACCAGCCCTTCGCGTCGCTGAAGCCGGCCACCGGCGCCTGGGCGCCGAAGCTGGTGCAGTACTCGCTGTACGGCTCGTCCGTCGCCTCGAGGCACTCCTGGAAGGGGTACGTCGAGGTGAGCGAGAAGGCCGCGTTCGAGGACTGCGGACGGCTGGGCAGGTTGTCGAGCGTCGACGTGTCCTTGACCGCCGCCTCACCCGCCCGGCGCAGCGGCTGGTTGTGCGAGTCGACGATCAGCAGGCCGCCCTTGGCGCCGTAGCTCGGCAGCGCGGTGAGCTGCGCGCTCACGTGGTTGACGTTGCCCAGCGCGGTGTCCCGGTACCAGACCAGCATGCCGGGAGCGTTGTACGAGATCCGGTCGACCTTCCAGGCCTCGTGGGAGTAGACGGTGTCGTAGGCGTACTTCAGGCCCTTGTCGAAGCCGTCGAAGTTGCGCCACTCGGCCAGGTAGTAGTGCGCCTTGACCTGGGTGCCCGAGTCGACGTGCCAACCCGCGCCGGTGGTGCCGGCCCAGGTGCCGCCGGTCTGGGTCCAGCCATTCGCGCCGCCCTCGACGTCGTCGCTCCAGGTGGTGGCGCCACCGCCGGTGACCGAGAAGTCATCGGCGAACCAGCCCCGCTCCAGGAACCCGGCGTCGGTGGCCTGCCGCAGCCGCAGCTGCACGGTCTTGCCGGCGTACGCCGACAGGTCGACGTAGTCGTGACGCCAGCCGTGGCTGTCACCGGTCAGGCCGTACTTCTTGCCGCCGTAGTCGCCCATCCGGCCGTTCGGGTCGGCGTAGCCGTCGTTGGTGGAGACCAGGTTGCCGGCGGCGTCGTAGACCTTCTGCTCGGACCAGGTGGTCCCGCCGTCGGTCGAGACCTCGACGAAGCCGTAGTCCCAGTCCTCCTCGATGACGTAGTTGTTCCACATCCAGAACTTCGCGTCGCCGCGGCCGGCACGGCGACCTGGCGGGACAGCTTCACGTCGGCCCAGTCCTGGTCGGCGCCGCCGTACCACATGTTGGCGCCGCTGTGCGGGGTGGCCAGGGTGATCACCTTGTTCGGCAGGTTGACCTTGATGCCGTCCTTGGTGCCGACCGGGGTGTTCGAGGTCTGACCGAGCTGCACGTCACGCGGGACGGAACCCGGCGTGACGGTCAGCGGGTCGGCCCAGCCGAGCACCCACTTGTCCCAGAGGCCCATGTGGGTCGGCAGCGCCTGGAAGATCTCGCCGGTGTGCGAGCCGGACGCCATCAGGTCCCAGAAGTCGACGTCCGAGTCGGAGCCGGGGGTGCCGGAGGTGTCGTAGAGGTCCGGCAGGCCGAGGTCGTGGCCGAACTCGTGGGAGAAGACGCCGACGCCGGCGTCCTCCGGCTGCACGATGTAGTTCGAGACCTTCAGCTGCGTGCCCGGGACGGTGTAGCCGCCGGCCACCGCCGACGAGTGCGCCCAGACCGCGTAGACGCCCTGGTCACCGCCGCCGCGGGACTTGCCCATGCCGGCGTGCACCAGCACCAGGTGGTCGATCACGCCATCCGGCTCGTTGAAGTTGCCGTCGCCGTCGACGTCGCCCTGGTCCTCGATGTCGTAGTCGGCCCACGGGAAGCTCGGGTCCATCTTGGCCAACGCGTCGACCGCGTCCGTGGCCAGCCGGCCCGCGCCGAGCGGGTTGTCCGGGTGGCCGTTCATCGACTGCATCGCGCCGGCGACCCACTCGCCCTTGTCGTTCTGGAAGCAGCGGGACGCGGCGTACCAGGCCTCCGAGTGCGGCACGGTGATCCACGGGCTGGCCTGCCCGTCGACCGTGTACGCGCCCTTGGACATCTCGAGGTACATGTTGTGCATCGTCCGGCCGGCAAGGCTGACGCCCGGCTTGCCGTCCGGCCCGGTCAGGTCCTTGCGGACCCGCTCGGTGATGCCCTCCTTGGTGTAGAGCATCTTGTCGAAGTGCTCGGGCGAGAAGTCCGGCACCCACATGGAGTTGTTGTCCTTGTGCGGCAGCGTCGCCGGGTCCGGGATGCCGTTGTGCTTCGGTCCGTTCTGCACGGTGCCGAGGACACAGCTCCGGTCCTCGAAGACCGTCTTAGGGACCATCACATCGGTGAAGTCGTCGTTCGCCTGATCGTTGAACTCCACGAGCAGGGTCAGCAGCTTCGCGGTCTGGGTGCCCTTGGCTCCCTTGATCTGACGCGGGTTCTGCCCGGTCTTGATCGCCTTGGCCTCGAGCTTCGCCAGCTCACGCGCCGCCACCGGGTTGCCCCCGGCGTACTTGCGGTCGTAGGCCTTTGCCTTGTCGAGGGCCGGGGCGTAGATACGGCCGGCGCCCTTGACCTCCGGACCGGTGGTGTCCGGCTGCACGGCGGGCTCGGCGTAGTTGATGTAGAACTCGTCCGCCCCGATGGTGGCCCTGGCGGGACCGGACGTCTGGGCCGCCGCACTGCTCGTCACGGTCAGTGACGTGGCCGCGAGGGCGATGGCGGGCAGCGCGACGAGTAGGCGTCGACGCGACCCGGATTGCGGAGATGTGTTCATGCCGCTCCAATTCTCGGGCATGGGGAGGGAGGAGCCGGCCGGCGCACTGTATCGATGTGATGTCCATCGAACCGACCTGACCTGCGTGAAACTAAATCAGAAAGACAATGAACGACAGGGGTGGACGTCTCCTGTGGCCGTTCAGCTTCTCCGGCCTCATCCGACCGACCGATGTGACGCCGACGGCACACCCTGCGTCGTACCCGTCAGAAAACGACGGTGGGTGACGGTCCGCGCGGACCGCCACCCACCGATCGGGTACGCCTGCCGTCAGTCCTCGTCGGACTTGCCGCCGCTCATTCCCGAGGAGATCAGCTCCATCACCGAGGAGTCCTGGAGGGTGGTGACGTCGCCCAGCGAGCGGTGCTCCGCCACGTCCCGCAGCAGCCGGCGCATGATCTTGCCGGAGCGGGTCTTCGGCAGCTCCGGCACCAGCATGATCTGCCGGGGCTTGGCGATCGGACCGAGCGTCTTCGCCACGTGGTTGCGCAGCTCGGTGATGAGCTTCTCGCCCGCCTCGCCCGCGGTGTCCGTCGTGCCGCGCGGGATGGCGAACGCGACGATCGCCTGGCCGGTGGTCGGGTCGGTGGCGCCGACGACCGCCGCCTCGGCCACCGAGGGGTGCGACACCAGCGCCGACTCCACCTCGGTGGTGGAGATGTTGTGCCCGGACACCAGCATCACGTCGTCGACCCGGCCGAGCAGCCAGACGTGCCCGTCGTCGTCCTTCTTCGCCCCGTCACCGGCGAAGTACATGCCCTCGAACCGGCTCCAGTACGTCTCGATGAACCGGTTGTCGTCGCCCCAGATGGTGCGCAGCATCGACGGCCACGGCTCACGCAGCACCAGGTAACCGCCGCCGCCGTTCGGCACCGACTTGCCCTGGTCGTCCACCACGTCGGCGCTGATGCCCGGCAGCGGGGTCATCGCGGAGCCCGGCTTGGCCGCGGTCACGCCGGGCAGCGGCGAGATCATGATCGCGCCGGTCTCGGTCTGCCACCAGGTGTCCACGATGGGCAGCTCACCCCGGCCGACGTGCTGGCGGTACCACATCCAGGCCTCGGGGTTGATCGGCTCGCCGACGCTGCCGAGCAGGCGCAGCGAGGACAGCTCGAAGCCGGCCGGGATGTCCTCGCCCCACTTCATCATGGTGCGGATCAGCGTCGGCGCGGTGTAGAGGATGGTGACCCGGTACTTGTCGACGATCTCCCAGAACCGGCCCTTGTGCGGGGTGTCCGGGGTGCCCTCGTACATCACCTGGGTGGCGCCGTTGGCCAGCGGGCCGTACACGATGTAGGAGTGCCCGGTGACCCAGCCGATGTCGGCGGTGCACCAGTAGACGTCCGTCTCCGGCTTCAGGTCGAACACCGCGTGCGCCGTCCAGGCCGTCTGGGTCAGGTAGCCGCCGGTGGTGTGCAGGATGCCCTTCGGCCGGGCGGTGGTGCCGCTGGTGTAGAGGATGAAGAGCGGGTGCTCGGCGTCGAACGCCTCCGCCGTGTGCTCGGCCGGCGCGGTCTCCACCGTCTCGTGCCACCAGTGGTCCTTCGCCGACCAGGCGACGTCCTCGCCGGTGCGGCGGACCACCAGCACGTGCTCGATCGACGGGCAGTTCGCCACCGCCTCGTCCACCGTCGGCTTAAGCGCCGACGGCTTGCCCCGCCGGTAGCCACCGTCGGCGGTGATCACCACCTTGGCGCTGGCGTCCTGGATCCGGTTGGTCAGCGCGTCGGCGGAGAAGCCGCCGAAGACCACGCTGTGCGTCGCGCCGATCCGGGCGCAGGCGAGCATCGCGACCGCGGCCTCCGGGATCATCGGCATGTAGATCGCCACCCGGTCGCCGGCGGTCACGCCGAGCTCGGTCAGCGCGTTCGCCGCCTGGCAGGTCAGCTTGTGCAGGTCCGCGTAGGTGAGGGTGCGGGTGTCACCCGGCTCGCCCTCCCAGTGGATCGCCACCTTGTCGCCGCGGCCGGCCTCCACGTGCCGGTCCAGGCAGTTGTACGCCACGTTGAGCCGGCCGCCGACGAACCACTTCGCGAACGGCGGGTTCGACCAGTCGAGCACCTGGTCCCACTGCTTCGCCCAGGCGAGCCGCCCGGCCTGGCGCTCCCAGAAGGCCAGCCGGTCCTCGGCGGCCTCCGCGTACGCGTCGGCGGTGACGTTGGCCTCCGCGGCGAGTGCGGCCGGCGGCGGGAACTGGCGCGTCTCGTTCAGCAGGTTGGCCAATGCCTCGCTCATGCGGTGACTCCTTCGTCGGGTGACCTGCGTCTCCTACCCGGCTGAGGGTAGTCGTGGGCCCGGAAAGCCGCGACAACTCGTCCGGCCGGTACGCGCCGAGCGGCCCGGACCGCGCGCCCGGCGGCTTCCGCCGCCCGGAGCACCCCGTCCCCGTCCTCACCGCCGTCCTCGTCGCCGCGCCGTTCGCGGCGGGTCGCGGTGTCCGCAGCGTTCGTGGCCGCGACCTGCCGCCAAGCCGTGTGGATCATCTCGGGCGGGCCGGTGCTCGCCTGGCGCGGCGGGGCTTGCGGCGTGTCGCGGTGTCCGGGGCGCTCGTCAGCGCGACACGCCGCAAACCGCGTCGACGACGGGGGTGCGGTCGCGCACTCGGCCGGGGCGGC
>NZ_JAEVHN010000168.1:0-11082 GCF_016803375.1 Micromonospora sp. 4G55 | reverse complement strand
GGTGATCACGGTGCCCAGCGCCACGCAGAGCAGCACCGTCGAGCGGGTCAGCGCGACCTCTCCGGTGAACGGCAGGTCCAGCGTGGACAGCCCCGCCGCCAGGCCGGCGGCCAGGCCGGCGCCGGCCAGCACCCCCAGCGCCGAGGCGGTCAGCCCGAGCACCGCCGACTCCAGCAGAGTGGCCCGGAAGACCTGCCCCCGGGTGGCGCCGACCAGCCGGAGCAGGGCGGTACGCCGGGTCCGCTGGGCGAGCACGATGGCGAAGGTGTTGGCGATGACGAACCCGGCCACCACCACCGCGACCCCGGCGAAGGTCAGCAGGATCATGCCGAACTGCTTCAGGTCGCGGACCGCGTCGTCGACCGCGTCGTCGAGGATCTGCTGACGGGACTTCACGGTGGCGCCGGTGGCGCCCACCCCGGCCAGCCGCTCGGCCACCGCCTCGCGGGACGTACCCGGGGCGACGGCCACCATGATCCGGCCGTACCCCCGCTCCCCGGTCACCGCCAGGGCGTCGGCCCCGACCAGGCCGATGAAGGGTCCACCGACGTCGCGGGCGGTGCCGGCCACGTCGACGGCGCCGACCAGGGTGTACGCCCGGGCCGCCCCGGTGGAGCCGCCCACCTGGACCGGCGCGCCGAGGGCGAAGCCCTCCTCGCGCACGGTGGACGCGTCGAGGACGACCTCGCCAGGGCGGTCCGGCAACCGGCCGGCGGTCAGGTCGTACGAGCGCAGGGCCGGGTCGGTGGGGATCGCGGCGAGCACCCCGTAGCCGAGCACCGGGCGGCCGTCGGAGCCGACCACCCCGCCGGAACCGGTCAGCTCCCCCTCGGCGGCGGCCACCCCGTCGACCGCGCGCACCCGGTCGACCAGGGCGGGTGGGAGAGGGTCCGTGCCGGCGTACATGCCGAGGTCGGTGTGCCGGTCGAAGGCGCCGGCCCGGTCGTACGCGCCGGCCCGCATGCCGTCGGTGAGCATCAGGGTGCCGGCGACGAAGGCCACGCCGAGCACGATCGCCAGGGAGGAGAGCAGCAGTCGCAGCGCGTCGGCGCGCAACGAGCGCAGGGTCAACCGGATCATCGCGGTCACCGCCCCCGCGCCGGGGTGACCGGGTCGAGGCCCGCGAGCGCGTCCAGGATCCGCTCGGCGGTGGGCGCGGCCAGCTCGCGGACCAGCCGGCCGTCGGAGAGGAAGACCACCGGTCGGCGTACGCGGCGGCCACCGGGTCGTGGGTCACCATCACCACGGTCTGGCCGAGGGTGTCCACGGCCTCCCGGAGCAGCCCCAGCACCTCGGCGCCGGAGCGGGAGTCCAGGTTGCCGGTCGGCTCGTCGGCGAAGACCACCCAGGGACGGGTGACCAGCGCCCGGGCGACGGCCACCCGCTGCTGCTGCCCGCCGGAGAGCTCCGCCGGCCGGTGCCCCAGCCGGTCGGCCAGGCCGACCGCCGCCACCACCTGCCGCAGCCAGGCCGGGTCCGCCCGCCGGCCCGCGATGGCCAGCGGCAGGAGGATGTTCTCCTCGGCGGTGAGCGCCGGCAGCAGGTTGAACTTCTGGAAGACGAAGCCGATCCGGTCCCGGCGCAGCAGGGTGAGCCGCTTGTCGTCGAGGCGGGCGGTCTCGGTGTCGCCGAGCCGGACGGTGCCCGCCGTGGGACTGTCGAGGCCGGCCAGGCAGTGCATCAGCGTCGACTTGCCCGAGCCGGACGGGCCCATGATGGCGGTGAACCGGCCGGCGGCGAAGTCGACGTCGACGCCGTCGAGGGCGACCACGCGGGCGGCGTCGCGCCCGTACTCCTTGCGCAGGCCGCGGGCGGTGACCGCGACACCGGTACGGGCCGGGACGGGTGGGGCGAGGGACATGCGGAGACTCCCCGTGCAGTCGGTGACCAGGACGTCTCCGACGCTATGGAGCGCCGCCCGCGGTGGCGTCCACCCGCACGGTCGAGGTCGGTACGCCCCAGGTCGCCCCCGACCGGGTGGACCCGTACGACCCAGGTCGTAGCGCCGGTCAGCCTCCCGGCGTGACCAGCCCGCTCTCGTAGGCCAGCACCACCGCCTGCACCCGGTCGCGGAGCTGGAGCTTGGCCAGGATCCGCCCGACGTGCGTCTTCACGGTCGCCTCCGCGACGTGCACCCGCCCGGCGATCTCGGCGTTGGACAGTCCCTGCGCGACGAGCAGCAGGATCTCCCGCTCCCGGTCGGTGAGCTGGGCCAGCCGAGGCTCCTCGGCGGGCCCTGGTCCCAACCGGTCGGCGAACCGGTCCAGCAGCCGGCGGGTGATCGACGGCGCGACCACCGAGTCACCGGCGGCGACCACCCGGATCGCGGCGAGCAGCTCCTCCGGGGGCACGTTCTTGAGCAGGAAGCCGCTCGCCCCGGCGCGCAGCGCGGCGAACGCGTCGGCCTCGGTGTCGAAGGTGGTGAGCACCAGCACCCGGGGCGGGCCGGCCAAGCGGTCCTGGCAGATCCGGCGGGTCGCCTCCACCCCGTCCATGGTGGGCATCCGGACGTCCATCACCACCACGTCCGCCTCGGTGCGGGCGAGCAGCCGCAGCGCGTCCGCGCCGTCGATGGCCTCGCCGACCACCTCCAGGTCCGGCTGGGAGTCCAGCACCATCCGGAACCCGGCGCGCACCAGCGCCTGGTCGTCCACGATCACCACGCGGATCGTCATGCCGCGACCACCTCCGTCCCGGGGGTCGACGGTAGCGGCAGCCGCGCCTCGACCCGCCAGCCCCCGGCCAGCCGGGGGCCGGCGACCAGGCTGCCGTCGTACACGCCGACCCGCTCGCGCATGCCGACCAGGCCGTGCCCGCCGGACGGCGCGGGACCGACCGGCGGGCGGCCGTGCCCGTCGTCGACCACCCGGACCACGACGGCGTCCGCGACGTGCTCCAGGGTGACCGTGACGCTCGCGCCGACCCGGCGTGCTTGAGGGCGTTGGTCAGCGCCTCCTGCACCACCCGGTAGACGGTGAGGTCCAGGCCCGGGGGCAGCGCGGCCGGTTCGCCGGTGACCGTGTGCCGGACCCGCAGCCCGGCGTCGCGGAACCGGTCCAGCAGCGCGGGCAGTTCGGCGACCGCCGCCCGCCGGTGCTCCGTGTCGGCGGCGACGGCGGGGTCGTCCGGCGCTCCGCCGCGGCGGGCGGCTCCGCCGGGCTGGGCTCCCGCAGGACGTCGACCAGTCGGCGCATCTCCTCCAGCGCCTGGCGGCCGGTGTCCGCGACCACCTTGACCGCGGCGCGGGCGGTCTCCGGGTCCTGGTCGAGCAGGTACCGGGCCCCGTCGGCCTGGACGATCATCACGGCCATGCTGTGCGCCACCACGTCGTGCAGCTCGCGGGCGATCCGGGCCCGCTCCCCCGCCACCGCGGCGCGGGCCTCGGCCTCCCGCTCGCGCTCCAGGGTGGCGGCGCGTTCCTCCAGGCTGAGCACGTAGAGGCGGCGGGTGCGCACGTTCAGGGCGGCGAGCCACACCCCGCCGGTGACCAGCGCGAAGTAGATGGCGGTGGCCCACCAGGCGGCGTTGCCGACGGTCTGCGAGGCGGCCAGCACCACGCCGATCGCCGCGACGATCCCGGCCAGCACGCCGTCGCGCAGCCGCTCGGCGTACTTGACGACGCTGTAGAGGGCGATCAGCACGCCGATGTCGTAGGCCAGCGGCCCCCAGCCGGCGATCACCTGGACCATGGCGAGCGTGGCCACCACGGCGGCCACCGCGGACGGGTGGACCCGGCGCCACAGCAGGGCGACCGCCATGGCGCAACCGACCAGCGTGGCGGGCACGCCGCCGGGCTGGCTCACCACGGCGGCCACGGCGAGCAGCGCCACCACGCCGGAGACGAGGACGTCGAAGGCGAGCGAGCGCAGCGGGCGGCCGAAGACGGTGCGGTTCACGGTCACCCAGCGTACGGGGCAGATCGCCTCCTGCCGCACGTCGGCCGGTGGCCGACTCTCCCCGACGGTTCGCCTGACCTGGGGCTACAGCGTGCGAGGTGCCACCCGCACGTCCTGCGCGTCCTGTGCCGAGAACCATGCCTCGAGTTCGGCACCGTCGAGCGGCCGGGTCGCGGCCTGATCGACGAAGACTGGGCCGACGATCGTCCCCTTCGCACCCTCGAGCCGGCAGCCGAACATCTTCGCACCGCTGAGCACCGCGGGCATGCCCCCGCCGCCCAAGGTGCACCAGCGCAGGCTCGAGAACGCGAGATCGGCGTCCCGCAGATCGGTCTGGTAGAGCTTCGCCGAATTGAGGATCGCGTGGCTGAGATCGGCTCCCGCCAGAACGGCTTCGTCGAACTGCACGGAAAACAGCCGCGCTTTGACGAACCGCGCGTTCCTCGCCGAGCAGCCGACCATTTCGGCCTTGGCCAGGTCGGAGAAGGAGAGGTCGGCGCCGTCGAGTTCGGCGTTGTTGAGGTTCGCGTCGCCGAGGTTGGCGTCCTCGATCCGGACATCGACCAGGCAGGAATTGGCCAGGTAGGCGCCCGCCAGGTCGAGATTGCTCAGATCCGCCCCACGGAAATCGAGAAAGTCGCCCGCCAGGTACGACGTGGTGTCCGCGGCAGCAGCGTCGAGCCACTCCTCGATCGCCGCCTTGGCGTCGAGACTGTCCGGCCAGCGGATCACGTCAGCGACGCTCCGCTTGTATCTGCGCACTTGTCAAACACCACCTTGCCGTCCCAGGCGGTTCGACCGGCGACCGCCTCTTGAGATCCGTGAGGGCACTCGGCGACAGATTTCTGGTGTCGATGAGGACATTCTGTCCGCTTCACGGCGCAGGACGGTCCTCGCCGTCGCCGTTCCTTCCGCCGGCGGGGCTCCCGACCGACCCTCTCAGATCAACTCCCGCATCCGGTCGATCTCGACCGACTGCTCGGTGGCCACCGCGTTGGCGAACTCGTTGAGCTGCTGGTCGGCGCCGACGGAGAGCAGGTCGGTGGCCATCGTGACGGCGCCCTGGTGGTGCGCGGTCATCATCTGCACGAAGAGCCGGTCGAACTCCGCCCCCCGGGCGTCGGTCAGCCGACGGATCGCCTCGGGCGACTGCATGCCGCGCATGGTGCCGTGGTCGTGGCCGGGCACCTCGGCCGGCAGGCCGCGGGCGCTCAGCCAGCCGCGCATCATGCCGATCTCCGGACCCTGCGCGCCCCGGATCCGGTCGGCCACCGCCCTGACCCGGGGGCTGCCCGCCCGCCCCTCGGCCAGCTCGGCCATCTCCAGGGCCTGCTGGTGGTGCGGGATCATCATCCGCACGAACCAGACGTCGAGGGAGTTGTAGCGCGGCGAGGCGGTGTCGCGGACCTCGCCGGCCGGGCGGGCGACGGCCGACTCGCCGGGACGGCCGGGGACGATGACGGCGGGGCCGTCCGCCGGCGCCGGGGTGGGTGACGCGACGACGGCCGATCCGGCGGTCGCCGGGGCGGGGCGGTCGGTGGGCCGCAGCGCGAGCCCGAGCGCCACCAGCACCATGGCCGCGACTGTGACGACGAGCAGGGTCCGTCCACGTCGGGCGGTCATGCGACTCCCCCTCCGGTCGAGGTCGCAGCGATCGTATCCATTGACGACGGCCCTTTCATGTGACTCAGATCACATCGATGCCCTTCGTCGGACGGTAAGGTGTCCACAATCATCAACCCCTGTCGAAGGGCTCTGCCGATGATCAGATTCTCCCTCCCCCGACGACGCCGACTGAGGATCGTGAGCCTGGCCGCGGCCGGCCTCCTGGTGGCGAGCGTGGCCACCGCCCCGGCCGGCAACGCCGCCGTGACGCCCGACGCGGAGGCGGTCGCCACGGCCACCACCGCACAGGCCGCCACGGCCACCCCCACGCTCGGCGTGGACGAGGTCTCCAGCAGCCCCAACCTGCGACAGATCGCCAACCTGCCGAAGCAGGCGCCGTTCGACGCCCCGAACGCGTTCGGGACCGACATGGCCTTCCAGGGCAGGTACGCCTTCGTCGGCAACTACAACGGGTTCGTCATCTACGACATCGGCCGACCCAGCGCGCCGAAAATCGTGTCGCAGGTGCTCTGCCCCGGCTCGCAGAACGACATCTCCGTCTACGGCGACCTGCTCTTCCTCTCCACCGACTCACCGCGTAACGGCGACTCCTGCAACAGCCAGGGCGTGCCGAGCTCCGAGACGGTCTGGGAGGGCATCAAGGTCTTCGACATCAGCGACAAGGCCAACCCGCGCTACCTCAAGTCCGTCAAGACGGCCTGCGGCTCGCACACCCACACCCTGGTGCCGGCCAAGGACCGCCGCTCGGTCTACCTGTACGTCTCCTCCTACGGGCCGCGGGACACCTACGTGGGCTGCCCGCCGCCGCACGACTCCATCTCCATCGTCAAGGTCCCGGTGAAGGACCCGACCGCCGCCGCCGTGGTGGCCACCCCGAACCTCTTCCCGGACGGCGGGTACGGAGGCATCCCGGGGCAGACCTCGGCGACCAGCGGCTGCCACGACATCACCGCGTACCCGGCGAAGGACCTGGCGGCCGGCGCCTGCATGGGCGACGGCATCCTGATGGACATCAGCGACCGCGAGGCGCCCCGGGTGATCAACCGGGTGCGGGACACGGTGAACTTCGCCTTCTGGCACTCGGCGACGTTCAACAACACCGGCACCAAGGTCGTCTTCACCGACGAGCTGGGCGGCGGCGGCGCGGCCACCTGCAACGAGGCCGTCGGGCCGAACCGCGGCGCGGACGCCATCTACGACATCGCCGGTCGCGGCGACGCCCGGACGATGGTCTTCCGCAGCTACTACAAGATCCCGCGGGCGAACGCGGACACCGAGAACTGCGTGGCGCACAACGGCTCGCTGATCCCGGTGCTCGGCCGCGACATCATGGTCCAGGCGTGGTACCAGGGCGGCATCTCGGTCTGGGACTTCACCGACTCGACCAAGCCGAAGGAGATCGCGTTCTGGGAGCGCGGTCCGCTCTCGGACACCCAGCTCATCCTCGGTGGCGCCTGGTCGACGTACTACTACAACGGGCACATCTACTCCAGCGACATCCAGAAGGGCCTGGACGTGCTGGAGCTGAACGACTGGCGGACCTGGACGGCCAACCTGGTTCGGTTCCGCGAGCTGAACGTGCAGACCCAGGCCGGCTACCTGAGCTGGTAGGGCCACGTCGCAAGGGCCCGGTCCCCGTCGGGGGGCCGGGTCCTTGCGCGTACGGCGGGGTCAGTCCATCGCCAGCTGGTAGCGCCGCTCCTTGCCGGTCGCGGTGACCAGGCGCACCTCGCCGCTGCGCAGCCCGTACGTCACCGACCAGCGGGTGTGGCCCTGCCGCACCTGATCGAGGATCCGCAGCGCCGCCGGGGCGTCCACCCGGGCGCCGGCGCTCTCCAACGCGGCCGCGATGGCCCCGTACCGGCGGTCGGCGCGCCGCTCCTGCTCGGACACCCCGACCACCGGCACGTTGGTCAGCGCCTGCCAGCGGCCCTCGCCGCGCTGGACCCGCATCGTCCCGTCCACGAACTCCACCACGGCCGAGTGGCCGGTCGCGTCGGCGAGCAGGTAGTGCAGCGGTGGCCCGCCGTCGAAGTCCAGGTTGTACCGGCCGAAGACGGCCACCGCCTCGTCCACCGTGGCGGCCCGGTCGAGCACCAGTCGCAGGATGCGCACCGAGCCGACCGTGGGGCGGCCCGGCACCGGCGTGACCCTCGCGTGGTCGTCGGCGGCCAGGCCGACCGCGAGCCCGCGCTCGTTCATCCCGTCGAAGGGCAGCAGCGGCGCGTCCAGCAGCCGCCGGTCGCCGGTCGGGTCCGCGCCGATCCCGAGGTACGACAGGTCCACCAGGGACACCGAGGCGTAGCCGTCCGGCGGGTCGGTACGCAGCACCATCGCCGGGTTGGCCGCCCAGTCGAAGTTGCGGGCGAACAGCGGCCGGGCCGGGTCGCCGCTGACGGCGAAGAGCGAGCAGCCGAACGGGCTCGCCTCGGGCTCCGCGTCGGTGCCGACCGTCGCGTCGTACCGGCCGACGTAGGTCATCTCGTACAACGGCAGTTTGTCGACCCGGCGCAGGCTGGCCAGGGTGCGCCCGACCTCGTCGGCGTCCTGTCGGGAGGCGGCCGGCACCCGGTCGCCGGCCGGCGCGGGCGGCGGGTCGTCGGTGCCGGCGCAGCCGGTGGTGGCGAGCAACAGGGCCAGTCCGGCGCCCAGGAGAGTCCTCCGCATATCTCCGGAACGCTATGGGAGGGGCCGGGGGTTGTCCACCGGCCGAAGGCGACACCGGTTTTCCATTTCGGGCATCCGGGTACCTGGATCCGGACGGACGAGAGGAGAGCGCCCATGAAGCGCAACGAATACCACGTGGTGCCGAACGACGGCTCCTGGAAGGTCGAGCAGGGCAACCGCAGCCTCGGCTCGTACGACACCAAGCACCGCGCGGTCGAGGAGGGCCGCAAGGTGGCGCACGCCAACGAGCCCAGCCAGCTGGTCGTGCACACCGCCGACGGGAAGATCGAGACCGAGTACACCTACAAGGACGATCCGTTCCCGCCCGCCGGCTGACCGGCGCTCCCCCTCCGGCGGCCTGCCGGGACCACCTGGTCACAGGCGGTTTCGGCAGCGCGTCGGCTGTCGGCCGCGCCGGGCCGGCCGGGCTCAGCGGACCGGCGCCCCGCGGGTGGGACGCGGCCCGACCAGCCGGCGGACCAGCGGGGCGGCGTTCCACTTCGCCGCCGACCAGGTCCCGGGCGTGCTCCAGCACGGTGTAGTCGGGTCGGGCCAGCCCGTCGGCGATGGCCCGGTCCAGGTCGTTGCCGCAGCGGGTGAGCACGCTGTCGAAGTCGCGGCGGACCGGCTCCAGCAGGTCGTAGCCGAACCGGCGGTGCAGCCGGGAGAAGAACGGCTTGTAGAGCCGGGCCCGCTCGTGTAGACCGGAGGAGTACGACATCGGGTTCTTCGGCCGCCGCCGGATGTAGTCGGGCAGCACGTCGGCGAACGCCCGCCGGACGATCCACTTCTCCTGCCCGTCGCGCATCTTGAGCGCCAGCGGCAGTCGCATCGCCAGCTCCACCACGCTGAGGTCGAGGAACGGCACCCGGGCCTCCACCCCATGGCCCATGCTGGCCCGGTCGACCCGCTGCAACTCCGTACGGCAGAGGTTGCGGATCTTGTGGAGGACGAGCCGGCGGGCCCGGTCGGGGGCGACCTGGTGGTACATCGGGTAGCCGCCGAACAGCTCGTCGGAGCCGTCGCCGGTGAGCACCACCTTGACCCCCAGCTCGTGCAGTCGCCGGAAGATCGGCACGGAGACCACCGCGTTGATGATGTCGCCGTACTCGGTCAGCTCGGAGATCCGGATCGCCTCCCGGACGTCGGCCAGCCGGATGTCGCGCGGGCGCAGCTGGACCACCTCGTGCGGCACGCCGAGGTCGGCGGCGAGCCGCCGCGCGTACGCCACGTCGGGGCTGTCCGGCACCCCGACGGTGACCGCCACGCAGTCCGGGTGCAGCTCGCGGACGTGCAGCAGCGCCAGCGAGCTGTCCAGGCCGCCGGAGAGCACCACCCCGACGGTGAAGTCGGTGTCCACCCGCATCCGGATGCTGTCGCTGATCGCGGCCCGGACGAGCAGGGCGGCCTCGTCCGGGTCGTCCACCTCGGGCAGTCCCTCGCCGAGGGCGAGCAGGTCGAGGTACACCGCCAACTCCACCCGCCCGTCCGCCTCGGCCCAGCCGTGGTGCCCGGGCGGCACCTCGTCGATCGGGGCGCGCAGCCCGACCAGCGCCTTGACCTCCGAGGCGACGTGCAGGCAGCCGGGGGTGCGGGCCCAGTAGAGCGGCTTGACGCCGAGCGGGTCCCGGGCCAGGTAGACCCGGCCGGTGGCGCGTTCGGCGACGGCGAAGGCCCACTCCCCGCGCAGCCGGTGCACCGCCCGCTCACCCCAGCGCAGGAACGCGGCGAGCACCACTTCGGTGTCGCTGGCGGTGCCGAACAGGTATCCGGCCCGGGTCAGCTCGGCGCGCAGCTCGTGGTGGTTGAAGACCTCGCCGTTGTAGCAGAGGACGTACCGGCCGTCGGCGGAGGTGAACGGCTGCACGGCCCGGTCCCGGTCGACGATGCGCAGCCGCCGTACGCCGGCGAGCAGGCCCGCCTCCTGCCGGGTCTCGGTGACCTCGCCCCGGGGAGCGAGGACGGCGAGCATCCGGCGGAAGATCGCCGGGTCGGCCTCGGGGCCGGCGCTGAGCGCGATGCCGCACATCCGCCTCAGGCCCCCATCTCCGCCTCGTAGGCCGAGCGCAGCCGGGCGCGGGCGCCCGGCGCCAGGCACACGTGCCAGGCCTGCCCCTCGTCGACCACGTTGATCTCACCGGCGGCCTGCCGGGCGAGCAGGATCTCGGCCAGCGTGTCCCGGACGCCGAAGCGGGCGAACCAGGCCATCTCCACGTCCACCGCCCAGCCGAGGCAGTGCCCGCTGGGCACCATCGCGGCGTACCCGAGGCGGCGCAGCTGGTACTGGTGCTCGGCGCTGCGCACCAGGCTGGTCACCCAGAGCGGTGGGGTGGCCGGCGGGGTGGCCCGGGCCAGCTCGCGGGCCAGGTCGTTGAGGAGCGCCACCACCTCGCGCCGGGTGCGCCGGAACTTCACCCCGGCGGTGCGCGGCGTGGCGTCCGGGCGGAGCTTGCGGCGCACCGCCCGGACGCCCCGGCCGAGCACGGTGGCCGGCTGCTCCTGGTAGCGGAAGGCGAGCAGCCCGCGCCGGCGCAGCCACTCCAGGTCGACCAGGTCCAGATGGGCGTCGACCTGCTCGTCGGTGAGGAAGGTGGTGGTGTCGCGCCACCACATCACGTCGATGCGGGAGAGCAGGTAGATCCGGACCAGCGCGGTGAGGTCGCTCGCCGAGGTCCGCTCGTTGGGCTGGTAGCGGGCCATCTCCAGCAGCAGCGTCTCGCGGGCGCCGATGAACCCCTGCGGGGTCGCGTCGAGCACCGCGGCGATCGCCGGCTCCCGCAACCGCTGGTCGAGCAGCACCTGGCGGGCCACGCTTGAACTCGCGTCGGCGAGCGCCCCCACCTCCACCAGCAGCTCCGCCACGGCGTCGCGGTACGCGTCGAGGTCCGGCGGG
>NZ_JAEVHN010000167.1:0-11096 GCF_016803375.1 Micromonospora sp. 4G55 | reverse complement strand
GCTGGCCGGGCTCACCCTCACCCTGGGCAGCGCGGTCTGCGTCACCGCCCGGATCGGGGCCGGCTGGCTCGCCGACCGGCGGGCCGAGGGACACGTGGCGGTGATCGCCGGGATGCTGGTGGTGGGCGCCGGGCGGGCTGGGGCTGCTCGCCCTGTCCGGCGCGGCGCCGCTGGTGGTCGGCGTGGTGCTCGGCTTCGGCCTGGGCTGGGCGTGGCCGGGGCTGATGAACTTCGCGGTGGTCCGGCTGCACCCGCAGGCCCCGGCCGCCGCCACCTCGATCACCCAGACCGGGGTGTACGCCGGCGGTTGTCTCGGCCCGCTCGCCCTGGGCGCCACCGCCACCGCGGCCGGCTATCCGGCGATGTGGCTCACCGCCGCCGGCGCGATGCTGGCCGCCGCCGCGTTCATGCTGCTCGGCAGCCGGATGCTGACCCGCCGGGGCTGACTTCTGTCGGCATCGGCGACTATCTTGCCGATCATGAATTCCTGGCACCACGCCCAGTCCGCGGCGCGGAAGTGGGGCGGCACCCCGGAGGACTACCTGCCGATCGAGGAGTTCATCGACTCCTCGAAGCAGCTCATCGGGGACGTCCGGCACCGCTCGTTGTACCACCACACCGCCGGCATCTACCTCTGCCAGCGAATCTTCGGCGACACCCTCCAGGTGGGCCGGCGGCGCATCCCCGTCCGCCTGATCGCCGAACGGCACGTACTGGAGGATCTGGGCTGGCTGCCCACGCCCGCCGACTACATCGAGGGGATGCCGATCCGCCCCTGGATGTCCGGCGCCCAGCGCAAGGAACTGCCCCTCTCCACGCTGCTCGGAGGCGACCAGTGAGTCACGTCAACTTCCTCGGCATCCCCGTCGAGGGTGAGATCACTCCCGGCCACCGGACCCCGCAGCGGCCCCTGGCCGAGCTGCAACCCCTGCTCCGGGCGCTCCTGGACGACGAGGCGGTGGTCGAGTTCGGCTGGCGGCAGTACAGGCCCTACTTCAACGACGGCGAGCCGTGCCACTTCGGCATCGACGCCCTCTGGGTGCGGACGACCGCCGACCGGCCCGACGCCGACCCGGACGACCTGCGCGTCGGCAGGTACGAGGACCCCCACCCGACCCTGGGCCGGCGAGGGTGGGAGGCCGGCCGGGAGTCGCCCTACACGGGCCCGGACGAGCCCCGGTACGAGCGGCCCGGGCGCTGGCCGACGCCCTGACCGGAGGGGGCTTCGACGACGTGCTGCTCGACGCGTTCGGTGACCACGCCACGGTCACCGTCCGCCGGGACGGCATCGCCGTGAAGTTCTACCAGCACGACTGACGGGCCCGGGCCGAGGTGAGGCGGCCCAGGGCGGTGCGGCGGTCAGCTGGTGCGGTCGGCGATGTAGTCGCAGAGGGATTCGAGGGCGCCGCGGGAGGGGCCCTGCGGGAGCGGGGCGAGCTGGGCGCGGGCGTCCTCGGCGTAGCTGCGGACGGTCTCCCGGGCCCGCTTGAGCGCCGGGGACTCGCGCAGCAGGCCGAGCGCCTCGGCGTGCAGGGCGTCGTCGACCAGCGGGCCGGTGGCCAGGATCTCCCGCAGCCGCACCGAGGCGGCGTCGGAGTCGTCGGCCGCCCGGGCGTAGAGCACCGGCAGCGTCGACACACCCTCGCGCAGGTCGGTGCCGGGCGTCTTGCCCGACTGCACCGACTCGCTGGCGATGTCGAGCAGGTCGTCGGAGAGCTGGAAGGCCACCCCGATGGTCTCGCCGTAGCCCGCGAGGGCCTCGGTGTGCTCCGCCGACGCCCCGCCGAACATGCCGCCGAAGCGGGCCGAGGTGGCGATCAGCGAGCCGGTCTTCTCGGCGATCACGTGCAGGTAGTGCGCCACCGGGTCCTCGTCGGCCCGCGGGCCGACGGTCTCGGCGATCTGGCCGTGCACCAGGCGGGCGAAGGTGCGCGCCTGGAGGCGGACGGCCTCGGTGCCCAGGTCGGCGGCAAGATCCGCGGCGCGGGCGAAGAGGTAGTCGCCGACCAGGATCGCCACCGAGTTGGTCCAGCGGGAGTTGGCGCTCGGGGCCCCGCGCCGCACTGCGGCCTCGTCCATCACGTCGTCGTGGTACAGCGTCGCCAGGTGGGTGAGCTCCATCACCACGGCGGCCGGGACGACCTGAGCGTGCGTCGGGTCGCCGAACTGCGCCCCCAGCGCCACCAGCAGCGGCCGGAACCGCTTGCCGCCGGCCTCCACCAGGTGCCGGGCGGCCTCGGTGACGAACGGGTCGGCGCTGGCCACACTGGCCCGCAGCTCGGCCTCGACGCCGTCGAGCACGCCCAGCACGGAGGCCTCGACGCGCGGATCGGTGAGATGCACCCCGAGCGCGCCGACCTGACTCGTGCCCGCCCGGCTCCGACGACCGCCGGAGCCGACGACGCCTGAACGCTCGCCAGCCGGAATCACCACGCCTTCAACCATGCCACACCCGTTCGACCTGCTCCGAGCGGGGATACGGGCGCGGGGCCGGCGCGCCATCGCGCACCGGCCCCGCGTCCTCGCCGCAGGCGTCTCACCGTACGAACGCTGCGGCGTCCGTGGCCAGGTCGAGCAGCGGAGCCGGGGCCACGCCCAGGACCAGGGTGGCCACCACGCCGATCATGAGCGCGGTCGCGGTCAAGCCGCCCGGCACGGTGACGGTCGGGGTGCTCTCGCCCGGCTCGGAGAGCCACATCATCACCACGACCCGCAGGTACGGGAAGGCCAGCACCATGCTGGTCAGCACGCCGGCCACCACCAGCCAGGCGTGCCCGCTCTCCAGCGCCGGGCCGAAGACCGCGAACTTGCTGGTGAAGCCGCTGGTCAGCGGGATACCGGCGAAGGCCAGCAGGATGAAGGTGAAGATCCCGGCGTAGAACGGCGACCGGCGGCCCAGCCCGGCCCAGCGGGACAGGTGGGTGGCCTCGCCGTCCGCGTCCCGGACGAGCGTCACCACGGCGAACGCGGCGAGCACCGAGAAGCCGTACGCGGCCAGGTAGAACATCGTGCCGGAGACGCCCTCGCCGGTCGGCGCGAGCACACCGACCAGCAGGTAGCCGGCGTTGGCGATCGAGGAGTACGCCAGCAGCCGCTTGATGTCGGTCTGGGTGACCGCCAGCACCGCGCCGACCAGCATGGTGAGCACCGCGACCACCCCGAGGACCGGGGTGAAGTCCCAGGCCGCGTCGGCGAACGCCACGTGGAACACCCGCAGCAGGGCGCCGAAGGCGGCCACCTTCGTGCAGGCGGCCATGAAGCCCGTGACCGGCGTCGGGGCGCCCTGGTAGACGTCCGGGGTCCAGACGTGGAACGGCGCGGCGGCGGCCTTGAAGAGCAGGCCGATGGCGAGCAGCGCCATCCCGGCGAAGAGCAGCACCTGGCTGGCGGGCGACTCCTTCACCGCGGCGTGCACGGTGGCGAAGTCGACGCCGGCCGACCGGCCCGGGATCCCGGCGGTGAAGCCGTAGACCAGCGCCACGCCGAACAGGAAGAACGCCGACGCGTACGCCCCGAGCAGGAAGTACTTCATCGCCGCCTCCTGGCTCAGCAGCCGCCGGCGACGGGCCAGCGCGCAGAGCAGGTAGAGCGGGAGCGAGAAGACCTCCAGCGCGATGAACATGGTCAGCAGGTCGTTCGCCGCCACGAAGATCAGCATGCCGCCGATCGCGAAGGTGGTCAGCGGGTAGACCTCGGTGGCGCCGTTGCTCCCCTCGGCCTGCCGCCGGTCGTCGGCCGACTCGGCGGTGACCGCGGCCTGGGCGACGAACGCCCCGCCCCGCTCCACCGTGCGGTCACCGATCAGCAGCAGCGCCATCGCGGCGAGCACCAGGATGGCGCCCTGGAGGAAGAGCGTGGGGCCGTCCACCGCGATCGCCCCACCGGCGGTGATCAGCCGGTCGTCGGCGTTGAGCACCGTCATCACCAGCGCGGCGAGCACCGCCAGCAGGGCGAGCGACAGCTGTACGACGTGCCGCCGGCGGCGCGGCACGAAGGCCTCCACCAGCACGCCGAGCAGGGCGACGCCCAGCATGATCAGGATCGGAGCGAGCGCCGCGTAGTCGATCGACGGCAACTTCAGCTCGGTCATTTTGCGGCCTCCTGGACGCTGCCGACCGTCGGGGCGGGATCGGTCCGGCCGACGTCGTTCATGGTCGCCTGGACGGCGGGGTTGATGACGTCGGTGACCGGCTTGGGGTAGAAGCCGAGCAGCACGATCAGGGCGATCAGCGGTGCGACCACGAACTTCTCGCGCAGGCTGAGGTCACGGCGCATGGCCTCGACCTCGGTCAGCTCCGGGTTGAGCGTGCCCTGCGTGGTGCGCTGCACCATCCAGAGCACGTACGCGGCGGCCAGGATGATGCCGAGCGTGGCGATCACCGCGACCGGCTTGTTCACCGTGAAGGTGCCGATCAGCACCAGGAACTCGGAGACGAACGGCGCGGTGCCCGGCAGGGCCAGGGAGGCCAGACCGGCGAAGAAGAGCACCCCGGCCAGCAGCGGCACCAGCTTGCCCGCCCCGCCGAAGTCCTTGATCAGGGCCGAGCCGCGGCGGGCGATCAGCATGCCCACCACCAGGAAGAGCAGGCCGGTGGCGAGCCCGTGGTTGAGCATGTAGAGCACCGCACCGGTGCCGGCCTGGGTGGTGAAGGCGAAGATGCCGACGCCGATGAAGCCGAAGTGCGCGATCGACGTGTACGACACCAGCCGCTTCAGGTCGGACTGGCCGACCGCGAGCAGCGCCGCGTAGATGATGCCGATCAGGCCCAGCGCCAGCGCCCACGGGGCGAACCACTTCGACGCCTCGGGGAACAGCGGCAGGCAGTAGCGCAGGATGCCGAAGGTGCCGACCTTGTCGAGCACGCCGACCAGCAGGGCGGCGGCCCCGGCCGGCGCGGCGCCACCGGCGTCCGGCAGCCAGGTGTGGAACGGGAAAAACGGCGCCTTGATGGCGAAGGCGAGGAAGAAGCCGAGGAAGAGCCAGCGCTCGGTGCCGGTGGAGATGTCCACCTGGGTCAGCGCCTGCCAGTCGAAGGTCTTCCCGCCGACCACCCAGAGGCCGATCACCGCGGCGAGCATGAACAGCCCGCCGACGAGCGAGTAGAGGAAGAACTTCACCGCCGCGTACTGCCGCTGGTGGCCGCCGTAGCTGCCGATCAGGAAGTACATCGGCACCAGCATGACCTCGAAGAACACGTAGAACAGGAAGACGTCGGCGGCGGCGAAGACGCCGATCATCGTGCACTCGAGGATCAGCAGCAGGGCGAAGTAGACCGGCACCGACCGCTTCGACGACTCGGCGTCGTGCCAGGAGGCCAGGATCACCAGCGGCACGAGGATCGCGATCAGCATCAGCATGACCAGCGCGATGCCGTCGGCGGCGAAGGTGAAGTTGACGCCCCAGGTGGGGATCCAGGCGTACGACTCACGGAACTGGAGCCGGTCGCCGTCGGCCTGGAAGGAGACCCACATGACCACGGAGAGCACCAGCACCAGCAGCGACCAGCCGAACGCCACCTGCTTGGCCAGCTCCGGCCGGCGGCGCGGCAGGAAGGCCACCACCAGGGCGCCGACCAGCGGTGCCACGGTCAGCACCGAGAGGAACGGGAAGTTGGACATTATGCGGCCTTACCTCCGTCGTCACTGCGTGGTCCGCCGGCGGGGGCGGCCGGGAAGAGGTCGATCACGCCAGCCACCCCGCCTGCACGGCCAGGAACGCCGCCACCACGAGCAGCGCGCCGGTGAGGATGGACGTCGCGTACGACCGGACGAAACCGGTCTGCAGCCGCCGGAGCCGGCCCGAGCCACCGCCGACCGCCGCGGCGAGGCCGTTGACCAGCCCGTCGACGCCCCGGTTGTCGAGGAAGACCAGCGCCCGGGTGAGGAAGATGCCCGGCTTCTCGAAGACCGCCTCGTTGAAGGCGTCGGTGTAGAGGTTGCGCCGGGCGGCGGTGACCAGCACGCCGGCCGGCTGCGGCGCGGTGGCCGTGCCGTTGCGGAACAGCATCCAGGCGAGCCCGGCGCCGAGGACCGTGACCAGCAGCGAGAGCGCGGTGATCACCCAGTGGGCGAGGACCGCCTCGTGCCCCTCCTCCTGGCCGCCCAGCCCGGCGGTGGCGGTGAGCCAGTCCGGTACGGAGGTGGCCAGCAGGAAGCCGGCGCCGACCGAGCCGATCGCCAGCAGGATCAGCGGGATCGTCATCAGCTTCGGCGACTCGTGCGGGTGCTCGATGTCCTCGGTCCACCGCTTCGGCCCGTGGAAGGTGAGCACGAACAGCCGCGTCATGTAGAACGCGGTCAGCCCGGCGCCGAGCAGCGCGGCACCACCGAAGAGCCAGGCCGTCCAGCCCTCCCGCTCGAAGGCGGCCACGATGATCGGCTCCTTGGAGAAGAAGCCGGAGAACGGGAACATGCCGATGATGGCGAGCCAGCCCATCATGAAGGTGATCCAGGTGATCTTCATGTACTTCGACAGGCCGCCGAAGCGACGGATGTCCACCTGGTCGTTCATGCCGTGCATGACCGAGCCGGCGCCGAGGAACATGTTGGCCTTGAAGAAGCCGTGCGCCAGCAGGTGCACGATGGCCAGCGCGTACGCCGCGCCGCCCAGCCCGACGCCGAGGAACATGTAGCCGATCTGGCTCACCGTCGACCAGGCCAGCACCCGCTTGATGTCGTCCTTGGCGGCGCCGATGACGCAGCCCATCAGCAGGGTCAGCGCGCCGACGCTCACCACGACAAGCTGGAGCGTGGCGTTGGCGGTGAAGATCGGGTTGGACCGGGCGATCAGGTAGACGCCCGCGGTGACCATGGTGGCGGCGTGGATGAGCGCCGACACCGGGGTCGGGCCCTCCATCGCGTCCGGCAGCCAGGCCTGGAGCGGGAACTGGCCGGACTTGCCGGCCGCGCCGAGCAGCAGGAGCAGGCCCAGCGCCAGGACGGTGCCGGCCTGGAGCGCGCCGACGCCGTTGAAGACCTCGTCGTACTGGGTGGTGCCGAGGGTGGCGAACATGATGAAGATGCCGATCGCCAGGCCGGCGTCGCCGACCCGGTTCATCAGGAACGCCTTCTTGCCGGCGGTGGCCGCGCTCGGCCGCCCGTACCAGAAGGAGATCAGCAGGTACGACGCCAGACCGACGCCCTCCCAGCCGAAGTAGAGCATCACGTAGTTGTTGCCGAGCACCAGCAGCAGCATCGCGGCGACGAAGAGGTTGAAGTACCCGAAGAACCGTCGCCGGCCCTCGTCGTGCGCCATGTACTCGACCGCGTAGAGGTGGATCAGGAAACCCACCCCGGTGATCAGCAGGACGAAGACCGCGGCCAGCGGGTCGAAGAGCAGACCGAAGTCCACCTTCAGGTTGCCGACCGTGATGAAGTCCCACAGGCTCAGCTCGACGGACTTGTTGTCCAGGCCGCGGAGCTGGAAGAAGTAGCTGAGCCCCAGCACGAACGCGGCGCCGATGGCGGCCACGCCGAGCCAGTGCCCCCAGCGGTCGGCCCGCCGGCCGAGCAGCAGCAGGATCGCCGCGCTGACCAGCGGGATCGCCACCAGCAGCCAGACGCTGCTCAGCAGGCCACCAGCCGAAGCGTAGGCGACGGCGCCGGTTGGCTCTGCCTGGGCGTACGTCAGAATCTCATCCACCGCAGGGCCCCTCAGTACTTCAGCAGGTTGGCGTCGTCGACGCTCGCGGAGCGCCGGGTCCGGAAGATCGACATGATGATCGCGAGCCCGACCACGACCTCGGCCGCGGCCACCACCATCACGAAGAACGCCATGATCTGGCCGTTGAGGTCACCGTTGATCCGGCTGAAGGTGACCAGCGTCAGGTTGGCCGCGTTGAGCATCAGCTCGACGCACATGAACAGCACGATCGCGTTGCGCCGCACCAGCACGCCGACGGCGCCGATGGTGAAGAGCACGGCGGCGAGGATCAGGTAGTAGTCCGGCGTCATTTGTCTGTCCCCTTCAGCGTGGTCTCCTCGGCGGTCAGCTCCCGCTGCGGAAGGATCGCCGGGGTGCTGCGGTCGGTCAGCCGGCCGTCGGGCAGGCGGGCCGGGGTGGCCACCGAGGAGGAGGTGGCGAAGACGCCGGGCCCGGGCTTCGGACCGGGGTAGTTGCCGGGGCGGAATCGGGACCGCATGGTGGCGACCTGGTCCATCTTGTCCTCCGGGCGCCGCTCGATGTGCGCCAGCACCATCGCGCCAACGGCCGCCGTGATCAGCAGCGCGGAGGTCAGCTCGAAGGCGAAGACGTACTTGGTGAAGAGCAGCCGGGCGATGCCCTGGACGTTCCCCTCGGCGTTGGCCTGCTCCAGGCCGACCGCGGTGACCCCGTCGAGCGCCCGGTAGAGGCCGGTGCCGACCAGGCCGGCGAAGCCGAGGCCGAGCAGCACCGCGGCGACCCGCTGGCCGCGCAGCGTCTCGATCAGCGAGTCGGAGGCGTCCCGGCCGACCAGCATCAGCACGAAGAGGAAGAGCATCATGATCGCGCCGGTGTAGACGATGATCTGCACCATGCCGATGAACGGACCCGCCTGGAGCACGTAGAACACGCCCAGGCAGAGCATGGTCAGCACCAGCCAGAGCGCCGAGTGCACGGCGTTGCGGGCCCAGACCATGCCGATCGCGCCGATCAGCGCGAGCGGGGCGAGGATCCAGAAGGTGACCTCCTCGCCGCCGGACACCTGGCCCGCCGCGGCGAGCACCGTCTGCGTGGTCATGCTCCCGCTCCCTTGCCTGCCGCGGACCCGTTGGCGGCGGCCCGCTGGGCGTGCTGCTCGGCGCCGGGGAAGGTCACCCCGGGGTGCTCCTCCACCTGGTACCGGCCCGGGCTGTCGGCCGCGTGCTCGGCGCCGGCCGAGGTGCCCGGGTTCGTCAGCGCGCCGACGTAGTAGTCCTTCTCGCTGTCACCCAGCCGCATCGGGTGCGGCGGCTGCTCCATCCCCGGCAGCAGCGGCGCGAGCAGCTGCTCCTTGGTGAAGATCAGGTCCTGCCGGTTGTCCCGGGCCAGCTCGTACTCGTTGCTCATGGTGAGCGAACGGGTCGGGCAGGCCTCGATGCAGAGTCCGCAGAAGATGCACCGGGCGTAGTTGATCTGGTAGACGCTGGCGTACCGCTCACCCGGCGAGAAGCGCTGCTCGTCGGTGTTGTCGCCACCCTCCACGAAGATCGCGTCCGCCGGGCAGGCCCAGGCGCACAGCTCGCAGCCGATGCACTTCTCCAGGCCGTCCGGGTGCCGGTTGAGGATGTGCCGCCCGTGGTAGCGCGGCGCCGACACCGGCGGCTTGAACGGGTAGTCGGTGGTGACGACCTTCCTGAACATGTGCGAGAAGGTGACACCGAAGCCCTTGAACGTTCCGGTGATCGCGCCCACGTCACACCTCCCTGGAGTCCGAGCCGGCGATGTTGGCCGGCTCCCGCTCGGCGACCACGCGCTTGGTGCGCGGGCTCGGTGGTACCTGAAGGTCCATCGGGGGCAGCGGGAAGCTGCCGTGCGGCCGACTGTTGACCTGTTCCTGCACGGTCGGCTTCCGCTCCGGCCGGCGGCTCGGCCAGAAGAGCGTCACCAGCAGCAGCACGCCCGCGCCGATGGCGGTGGCGAGCAGCCGGTCCCGGGACTGCCAGTCCTCGATCGAGCGCAGCCCGGACAGGACCAGGATCCAGACCAGGTTGATCGGGAGCAGGACCTTCCAGCCGAGGCGCATGAACTGGTCGTAGCGGAGCCGGGGCAGCGTGCCCCGGAGCCAGACGAAGACGAAGACCAGGATCAGCACCTTGCCGAAGAACCAGAGCATCGGCCACCAACCGGAGTTGGCCCCGGCCCAGAAGGTGGTGATCGGCGCGGGTGCCCGCCAGCCGCCGAGGAAGAGCGTCGTGGTGACCGCGGACATGGTCACCATCGAGACGTACTCGGAGAGCATGAAGAGCGCGAACTTCAGCGAGCTGTACTCGGTCATGAAGCCCGCGACCAGCTCGGACTCCGCCTCGGGCAGGTCGAACGGCGCCCGGTTGGTCTCACCGACGGTCGAGATGAAGAAGATGATGAAGCTGGGCAGCAGCAGGATCGCGTACCAGCCGGGGGCCGGGAGGTCGAAGCCGCCGATGCTGAGCTGGGTGCCGTTCGCCTGGGCGGCGACGATCCCGCTGGTAGACATCGTGCCGGCGGTCATGAACACCGCCACGATGCTCAGCCCCATCGCGACCTCGTACGAGATCATCTGGGCGCTGGAGCGCAGGCCGCCCAGCAGCGGGTACGTCGAGCCGGAGGCCCAGCCACCGAGCACGATGCCGTAGATGCCCATCGAGGAGCAGGCCAGCAGTACCAGCACCGCCACCGGCACGTCGGTGACCTGCAACGGCGTCCAGTGGCCGAAGATGCTCACCATCGGGCCGAACGGCACCACCGACAGGGCGGTGACCGCGCAGATCACCGAGATGGTCGGCGCGAAGAAGTAGACGACCTTGTCGGCGGCCCGCGGGAGGATGTCCTCCTTGAAGGCCATCTTCAGGCCGTCGGCGAGGGTCTGCAGCAGGCCGAACGGGCCGACCTGGTTGGGGCCGGGCCGCACCTGCATGTAGCCGACGACCCGCCGCTCGAACCAGACGCCGAGCAGCGTGGCCAGCAGGCCGAAGACGAAGGCGAAGACGATCTTGCCAAGGACCAGCCACCACGGGTCCTTGCCGAAGTCGGCCAGCGTCGGGTCCTGAGCGAGGTAGAGCGCGCTCACTGGTTACCCCCAGCGTTGAGGAGCGGACCCGGACGGTCGGCCTCGTCCGCCGCGACCCGCCCGGCCGGGATGGCCGTGCCGGTGGCGGCGGGGACGGAGATCCGTACGACCGCGCCGGACGTCGCGCCGAGGCTGCGCCGGACGGTCGAACCGGGTGAGTTGGTCGGCAGCCAGACGACGCCGTCCGGCATCTCGGTGATCTCCGCCGGCAGGGTCAGCGCCCCCCGGTCGGTGCCCACCGTCACCGGGTCGCCGTCGGCGACGCCGAGCGTCTCGGCAGTGCCCTTGCCCAGCCGGACCACCGGCGGGCGGGCGGTGCCGGCGAGGTGCTGCGTCGCCGTCGGTCAGGCTGCCCAGGTCGATCAGCTG
>NZ_JAEVHN010000166.1:0-11137 GCF_016803375.1 Micromonospora sp. 4G55 | reverse complement strand
GCCGCGTGGCCGTCCCGGCTTCCTGTCGTACCGCGCTGGCACCATCCGCTCCGTGCGCATGGACGAGTTCTGGGCGTTGATCGAGCGGTCCGCCGCCGTCACCGCCATCCCCGACGAGCGGTTGGCCTGGCTCACCGACCGCCTGGCCGAGCAGCCCGCCGGCGAGGCGGTGGACTTCGCCGTCCGGCTCGACGAGCTGCGGGGCCGGGTGGACACCTGGCGGCACTGGGGCGCGGCGCTGCTGATCTGCGGCGGCCTCTGCTCCGACGACGGCTTCCACTACTTCCAGGCCTGGCTGGTCGGGCTCGGCCGGGCGGCCTTCGAGCGGGTCGCCGACGATCCGGACACGCTCGCCGACGTCCCGCAGGTGCGTCGCCTGGCCGGGCGGCACCCGCGCGAGTGGGCGGAGGACGAGTGGCCGGAGTGGGAGTGCCTGGACTACGTCGCGGACGAGGCGTACGAGCGGGTCACCGGCGAGGAGGAGGGCCTGGACGAGGCCGTCGAGGCCCGGGGGCGGGAGCTGAGTTCCTCGCCCGACCCCGCCGACGAGCGGTGGGATCTCGACGACCGGGCCGAACTGGCCCGCCGGTACCCGCGACTCGCCGCCATGTTCCCGCTGCCGGATCGCCGCCGGGAGTGGGTCTGGGAGACTGCCAGGCCATGAGGACCGACGACTTCTGGCAGCTGATCGACGAGGCGCGGGCCGGCGCCGGGGGAGAGGGCGACGCGGTCGCCGCCCGCGCGGTCGCCCTGCTGGCCGAGCGGGACCCGGAGGACATCGTCGGGTACGCGCGCCACCAGCAGCGGGTGCTGTCCGCCTCCTACCGGGTCGACCTCTGGGGCGCGGCCTACCTGATCAACGGGGGCGCCTCGGACGACGGTTTCGAGTACTTCCGGGGCTGGCTGATGACCCAGGGCCGGGCGGTGTTCGCCCGGGCGGTGGGCGACCCGGACTCCCTGTCGGAGCTGCCCCGGGTGCGGGCCGCCGCGCTCAGCGGCGAGGAGTTCGAGTGCGAGGACATGCTCACGGTGCCGTGGGAGGCGTACCGGAAGGCGACCGCGACCGAACTGCCGGCGGAGCGGGACCCGGTCGCGGTGCCCGACCTCAACGACTTCTGGGACTTCGACGACGAGGACGAGGCCCGGCGCCGGCTGCCCCGGCTGGCGGCGCTCTTCGTGGAGCCGCCGGAGGAGTGACCGGGCTGGACCGGGGGAGGCCGCCGGGCCGAGCGCCGGCACGGGCCGGGCGGGCCGTGGGAGGAGTGACCCGGCCCGGCCGGGGAAGGCCGGGGGTGGGCCGCCCGGCGGTGAGCTGCGGCACCCAGGTGTGATCGGACCGCGTCCGGAGCGACGTGGGAGCATAGAGGGGGCCGGCGGCGCGCCGGCCCGCTCACGTCAGCCGACCAGAACGGACAGCTGTGCCACCGAAGCTCGATCCCGGCGCGAACGCTCCTGGTGCCACCGACCCCGGCCGCATCCGGAACTTCGGCATCATCGCCCACATCGACCACGGGAAGTCGACCCTGGCCGACCGGATGTTGCAGCTCACCGGCGTGGTCGACCCCCGGCAGATGCGGGCGCAGTACCTCGACCGGATGGACATCGAGCGCGAGCGCGGCATCACCATCAAGAGCCAGGCCGTCCGGATGCCGTGGACCATCCGGGAGGGCGACCGGGCCGGCGAGCAGGCCGTGCTCAACATGATCGACACCCCGGGCCACGTCGACTTCACCTACGAGGTGTCCCGCTCGCTGGCCGCCTGCGAGGGTGCCGTGCTGCTGGTCGACGCCGCGCAGGGCATCGAGGCGCAGACGCTGGCGAACCTCTACCTCGCGCTCGAGAACGACCTGCGCATCATTCCGGTGCTCAACAAGATCGACCTGCCGGCCGCCCAGCCGGAGAAGTACGCCGAGGAGCTGGCGCACCTGATCGGCGGCGACCCGGCGGACTGCATCCGGGTCTCCGGCAAGACCGGCGAGGGCGTGCCGTACCTGCTCGACGAGATCGTCCGGCAGTTCCGGCCGCCGGTCGGCGACGCCGACGCGCCCGCCCGGGCGATGATCTTCGACTCGGTCTACGACGTCTACCGGGGCGTGGTCACCTACGTCCGGGTGATCGACGGGCGGATCAGCGCCCGCGACCGGATCAAGATGATGTCCACGGGTGCCGTGCACGAGCTGCTGGAGATCGGCGTCATCTCGCCCGAGATGGTGAAGGCCGAGGCGCTCGGCGTCGGCGAGGTCGGCTACCTGATCACCGGCGTGAAGGACGTCCGCCAGTCCCGGGTCGGTGACACGGTCACCATCAACTCCCGCCCGGCGAGCCAGGCCCTCGGCGGCTACAAGGACCCGAAGCCGATGGTCTACTCCGGCCTCTACCCGATCGACGGGTCGGACTACCCCAACCTGCGCGAGGCGCTGGACAAGCTCAAGCTCAACGACGCCGCGCTGGACTACGAGCCGGAGACCTCCGGCGCGCTCGGCTTCGGCTTCCGCTGCGGCTTCCTCGGCCTGCTGCACCTGGAGATCATCCGGGAGCGGCTGGAGCGGGAGTACAACCTCGACCTGATCTCCACCGCGCCGAACGTGGTCTACCGGGCCATCACCGAGGACGGCCAGGAGATCGTGGTGACCAACCCGAGCGAGTACCCCACCGGCAAGATCGCCGAGGTGTACGAGCCGGTCGTGCGCGCCACCGTGCTGACCCCGAACGACTACGTGGGCGCGGTGATGGAGCTCTGCCAGGGCCGCCGGGGCAGCCTGCTCGGCATGGACTACCTCTCCGCCGACCGGGTGGAGCTGCGCTACACGCTGCCCCTCGCGGAGATCATCTTCGACTTCTTCGACCAGTTGAAGAGCCGCACCAAGGGCTACGCCTCGTTGGACTACGAGCCCTCCGGCGAGCAGGCGTCCGACCTGGTCAAGGTCGACATCCTGCTGCACGGCGAGCCGGTGGACGCGTTCAGCGCGATCGTGCACAAGGACAAGGCGTACAACTACGGGGTCAGCATCGCGGCCAAGCTGCGCAGCCTGATCCCGCGCCAGCAGTTCGAGGTGCCGATCCAGGCGGCTATCGGCAGCCGGGTTATCGCGCGGGAGACCATCCGGGCGATCCGCAAGGACGTGCTCGCCAAGTGCTACGGCGGTGACATCAGCCGTAAGCGCAAGCTGCTGGAGAAGCAGAAGGAAGGCAAGAAGCGGATGAAGATGGTCGGCCGGGTGGAGGTCCCCCAGGAGGCCTTCATCGCCGCCCTCTCCTCCGACTCCGGCGACGCCAAGGCGCCCGGCAAGAAGTAGCGCGACAGCTGACGGCCGGCATCCTCCCGCGGGGATGCCGGCCGTTTCGCGTGCCCGCCGCCGGACCGTACCCGGGAATTTTCCGATGGCCGCCGCGGCCCCGCCCGGTGTCGGCCCATGCGGCCTGAGCTGCGGGTTTGCTGTGCTACGCGGCAATCGACGCGGGGGTTGCGTATCGACGGGGGGCGACAGCCGTTTCGCTGAGTCGGTTTGGATTTTCGGACGGTCGGGAATCTAGCGGTCACGACAGGAACCACACACCGTGTGACTCAATCTTCAGAAGGAGGGCGACCGTGGAGCTCACCGTTTGGGGCATCATCACCGCGATCGTTGTTGGTCTCATCGTCGGCGCTCTTGGCCGCCTGGTCGTGCCGGGCCGTCAGAACATGCCGATCTGGCTGCACATGCTGATCGGTATCGGCGCGGCCCTGCTGGGCACCGTGCTGGCGCGGGCCATGGGCATCGCGACCGAGACCGCCGGCATCGACTGGATGGAACTGCTGGTGCAGGTCGTGCTGGCCGCCATCGCCGTGGCCCTGGTGGCCGGCGTGGGTCGTCGCCGCAGCGTCACCCATCGGTAATCCAGCGCAGCGCACGCTCAGCGGGCGCCCGTACCCCTCGGGGGCGGGCGCCCGCTCGCGTCCGGGCCCGGCATCCCGCCTCCACCGCCCGCTCGCGGCTGCGCCCGGAACTCCGGCGACGCCCGCTCGCGTCCGCGGGCGAACCATGATGGCTGCGCCGAATGTGCAGGTGACGGCGATTCTCGTCCCGATCGTTCCCGGAGTCGGTTTGGAAAATCGCGGGATCGGGAACCTTATCGATCACGCCAAGAACCACACAACGTGTGTCATACCTACAGAAGGAGGACGGTCGTGGAGCTCACCGTCTGGGGCATCATCACCGCCATCGTCGTCGGCCTCATCGTCGGCGCGCTGGGCCGCCTGATCGTGCCGGGCCGGCAGAACATGCCGATCTGGCTGCACATGCTGATCGGTATCGGCGCCGCCCTGCTGGGCACCGTGCTGGCGCGGGCCATGGGCATCGCCACCGAGACCGCCGGCATCGACTGGATGGAACTGCTGGTGCAGGTCGTGCTGGCCGCCATCGCCGTGGCCCTGGTGGCCGGCGTGGGTCGTCGCCGCAGCGTCACCCACCGGTAAGCAGCGACAACGCTCTTCGACGGGCGCCGACCTCCAGGTCGGCGCCGTCCGCGTACCCGGAACGGGTCTGCTCCCCGACCCGCCGGCTGCGGTACCGTCGCCTCGCCCGGAACCCGCCCCTGTCGTAAAGGAATTTTTCCTACTAGGGTGCGGCAGAGAAGGTTACTGCCAGACGGCGCGAGGGAGAAGTGGCGTGAACAGGTGGAAGCGGCTGGCTCCGGTCACCGCCGTCGTGGCCTCGGCCGCGATGGTGCTCGCCGGTTGCGGGGGCTCCGGCGACGACGAAGCGGCCGACAAGAGCAAGCTCACGGTCTGGATGATGGGCGAGGGCAGCGAGGCCCAGACGAAGTTCCTCGACGGCGTCGAGACCGAGTTCCGGCAGAAGCACCCCGACACCGACGTGGTGGTCCAGTACATCCCCTGGCTCGAGGCGCCGAAGAAGTTCCAGGCGGCGCTCGCCGGTGGTGAGGGGCCGGACGTCACCGAGCTGGGCAACACCGAGACCCAGGGCTGGGCGGCCCAGGAGGCGCTCGCCGACGTCACCGGGAAGATGTCCGGCTGGGCGGAGAGCAAGGACATCCTGCCCGACCTGGTGAAGAACGCCCAGCTCGACGGCAAGCAGTACGGCGTCCCGTGGTACGCCGGCGTCCGCGCCATCTACTACCGCACCGACTGGTTCGCCGAGGCCGGCGTGAAGACGCCGACGAACTGGGACGAGCTGGTCGCCGCCGCCAAGGCCGTGCAGGCCAAGAAGCCGGGCACCTACGGCATCGCGCTGCCGGGCAACTCCGAGCTGCCCTTCTACTCGTTCCTCTGGGGCGCCGGCGGCGAGATCGCCACCAACCAGGGCGGCACCTGGAAGTCCGGCTACAACACGCCGGAGGCGCAGAAGGCGGTCAAGTTCTGGACCGACCTGGTCACCGTGCACAAGGTCGCCCCGCCGGCCGCCGCCGGCTGGAACGAGATCGACGCCCGCACCCAGTTCGCCACCGGCAAGGCGGCGATGGCCTTCGCCGGTAGCTGGCAGGGCGGCGCCATCAAGAAGGACAACCCCGACATCGAGAAGGTCTGGGGCACCTTCCCGATCCCCGGCCCGGACGGCAAGCCGGCCCCGGCGTTCGCCGGCGGCTCGGACATCGCCCTCTGGAAGGACAGCAAGAAGCAGGACCTGGCGTGGGACTACCTCACCGTCCTGCTGAACAAGAAGAACGCGAAGACCTTCGCCAGCAGCCTGAACTTCTTCCCGGTCTACTCCGACCAGGTCAGCGGCGGTGAGTACGCCAACGACAAGATCATGGCCGCGTTCGCCACCACCATGCAGAACACCAAGGTCACCCCGCTGACCCCGAAGTGGGTGGAGGTCAGCCGCACCAAGACGGTGACCCAGGCGATGAACAGCTCGGTGATGAAGGGTCAGAAGACGGTCGAGCAGGCCACCGCCGACGCCGCCGCCGAGATGGAAAGCATTCTCAACGCCAAGTGAGCACCCTGACCAAGTCCACCGGGACTGCCGCCGTGCGGAAGACCTCCGCGCGGCGGCGGCCCCGCGTGGACCGCCTGCCGTACCTGCTCCTGCTGCCCTGCGTGGTGGTCATCGGGGTGCTGCTGCTCTGGCCGCTCGGCCAGGTGGTGGCGATGTCGTTCTACAAGCTGAACAGCGTCCGGCAGTTGCGCGGCGACCGCGAGTGGCCGTGGGTGGGGCTGGGCAACTACACGCAGATCCTCGGCGACCCGTTCTTCCGTACGGTGCTGCGCAACACGGTGCTCTTCGCCGCCGCGAACGTGGTGCTGACGATGATCCTCGGCACCCTGGTCGGGCTGCTGCTCAACCGGCTCGGCCGGCGGATGGCCACCTTCGTGGCGAGCTGCGTCATGCTCGCCTGGGCCACCCCGGCGCTGACCGGCACCATCGTCTGGAAGTGGATCTTCGACGACACCAGCGGGCTGGTCACCTGGCTGTTCAACAAGCTGCCCGACGGGCTGTCGACCACGCTCTTCGGCCGCAGCGACTGGACCGGGTACGGCTGGTTCAACTCGCCGCTGCTCTTCTTCGCCATCCTCACCCTGGTGGTGGTCTGGCACTCGTTCCCGTTCATCGCGGTGAGCGTGCTCGCCGGGCTCAAGAGCGTGCCGAGCGAGCTGCACGAGGCGGCCCGGGTCGACGGGGCCGGGCCGTGGAAGGTGTTCTGGAAGATCACCTTCCCGTTGCTGCGGCCGGTCTTCGGGATCCTGATCGTGCTCAGCACCATCTGGGACTTCAAGGTCTTCACCCAGCAGTTCGTGCTGGCCGGCGGCACCCAGGACCGGCCGACGTTCATGCTCTCCATCTACTCGTACGCCGAGGCCTTCTCGCCGCCCCCGAAGTACGGCGTGGGCTCCGCGATCGCGGTCATCCTCACCCTGATCCTGCTGGTGGTGACCGGTCTCTACGTCCGCATGGTGCTCAAGCAGGAGGAGGACGCGTGAGGCGCGGCGCGGTGGTGAAGCGGGTCGCCCTCAACGGCGCGGGCCTGCTGGTGGCGCTCTTCGCGGCCTTCCCCGTCTACTGGATGGTCGCCACGTCGCTGAAGCCCAACCGGGAGATCTTCTCGTCGACGCGCCGGCCGGTGCCGGCCGAACCGACCCTGGACCACTACCGGGAGATCCTCACCGGCAACCTGATCCCGGGCGTGACGTTCGCCGACTTCTTCCTCAACAGCGCCCTGGTGGCGGTGAGCACGGTGCTGCTCAGCGGCCTGGTCGCGCTGCTCGCGGCCACCGCGGTGGCCCGGTTCCGGTTCACGCTCCGGACCAGCTTCCTGATCATGCTGCTGGTGGTGCAGATGATCCCGCTGGAGGCGCTGGTCATCCCGCTGTTCCTGATGATCCAGCGGCTCGGTCTCTACAACACCCTGCCCAGCCTGATCCTGACCTACCTCGGCTTCTCGCTGCCGTTCGCGGTCTGGATGCTGCGCGGCTTCGTGGCCGCGGTGCCCAAGGAGCTGGAGGAGGCCGCGGCGATCGACGGGGCCAGCCGGGCGCAGATCTTCCGCCGGATCCTCTTCCCGCTGGTGGCGCCGGGCCTGGTCGCGACCAGCATCTTCTCCTTCATCACCGCCTGGAACGAGCTGATCTTCGCGTTGACCTTCGTCAACGACCAGGACCGGTACACCCTGCCGGTGGCGATGACCTTCTTCTTCGGCCGGGACGACACCGCGTGGGGGTCGGTGATGGCCGCCTCGACGCTGTTCACCCTGCCGGTGGTCGTCTTCTTCCTGCTGGTGCAGCGCAGGATGGTCTCCGGGCTGGTCGCCGGCGCCGTCAAGGGCTGAGCCCCACGCCCGCCGAGGGGCGGCCGGCGCCGTCGACGGCGGGTCGGCGGGTGCCCCGGACCCGGCCGGTCCACGGCTAGGCTCTGCGCCATGACGGGCAGGCTGGCGGCGGTGAACCTCGGCGTGGTGACCGAGGCGGAGTGGGCGGGCGACGCGAGCGGCCGCACCGGCATCGACAAGCGACCGGTCGACGGTCCGGTGCTGCTGCGCGCCGACGGGGTGGCCGGGGACTTCATCGGCGAGCGGGCCCACCACGGCGGCCCCGACCAGGCGGTCTACGCGTACGCGGGGGAGGACGCCGAGTGGTGGTCGGCGGAGCTGGGGCGCACCGTCCCGCCCGGCGGGTTCGGCGAGAACCTGACCACCTCGGCGGTGGACGTGACCGGGGCGGTCATCGGGGAGCTGTGGGCGATCGGCTCGGCGGTGCTCCAGGTGACCAAGCCGCGTACCCCCTGCACCACCTTCGCCGGGTTCTGGGGCGTACCCGACCTGATCAAGCGGTTCACGGTGCGGGCGGCGCCCGGGGCGTACCTGCGGGTGCTGCGCGAGGGCGAGGTCGGCGTGGGCGACCCGGTCGAGGTGGTGGACCGGCCCGCGCACGGGGTCACCATCGGCGAGGTGTTCCGGGCGATGAACCTCGAACCGGAGCTGCTGCCCCGCCTGCTGGACGCCGCCGAGCTGCCGGAGTCGGTGCTGGAGAAGGTCCGTCGCCGGCGTGGCCGGCACGCCGCCCCTGGACCCGGCCGGGCCTCGGGCCGGGCGGCGCCGGTCGACCGCGTCCGCGTCGGGCCGCGAGCTGGCGGCCGAGGTCACCCCTCGGCGAAGACCTCCGCCAGCACCTGGCCGTCGGCCGGGCGGCCGTCGGAGACCTTGGCCCAGGTGCCGTCCTCGGCGGTCCACTCCAGGCCGGCGAAGCGGACCCGCTTCACCCCGTGGTCGGGCGCGTGCGACACCAGCCAGTGGGCGTACCGCCAGCCGTCGCGACGATCGGCGGCGGGCACGGTGAGCCCGGTCAGCGCGGCCACCGTGCCGGTGCCCGGCAGCCCCCAGTCCAGGGTCAGGCCGCGGGTCAGCGCCGCCGCGGCCGCCTCGCCCCGCATGACCGGCGTCCGGCTCACCGTGCAGGCCACCGCGCCGGTCGCCTCGCCGAGCAGGGCCCGGGTCAGCACTTCGGACTCGTCCGCCCACTTCTGGTACGCCGTCGGGAAGGCCGACCGCTGGACCGCCTGGGCCGCGTCGGTGACCCGCATCTCCTCCCAGCCGCGCACCTTCTTCAGCGCGGCGTAGAAGCGGTTGGCCGCGTACCGCTGGTCGCGGATCTGCTGCGGGGTGCCCCAGCCCTGGCTCGGCCGCTGCTGGAACAGGCCGATCGAGTCCCGGTCGCCGCCGGAGAGGTTGCGCAGGCCCGACTCCTGGTACGCGGTGGCCAGCGCGACCACCACCGCCCGCTCGGGCATCTGCCGCTGGCTGCCGATCGCGGCGATGGTCGCCGCGTTCGCCATCTGGTCGGCGTCGAGCAGCACCGTGCCGTCGGCCTGGACGGTGCAGGTGCGGCTGGCCACGGGGAGCCGGAGCTGGCCGCCGAGCTGACGGACCACGACCCAGACCCCGAGAAGAGCGACGACCGCGAACACGACACCGACTGCGACAATTGCCCGACTTCGCACCCGCACCTCCTGTTTCACGGTCATCCCCAGCGTACGTGCCCGAAAAGGCGAGCCGGGTCGGCCGACCGGTTCACATTTTCGGGAGCAAAGGAAGGAAACGCGCCTAATCCACCGGCACCCAGGCGGCGTTCCTCTTCTCGCGGAAGGCGAGCACGCCCTCGCGGCCCTCGTCGGAGAGGAAGTAGCCGGTGGAGAGGGCGGACAGCTCGGCGATCTCGCCGCGCAGGTCGGTGGGGGCCGGGCGGCGCAGCAGGCCCTTCGCCCCGGCCAGCGCCCCCGGCGCGCCGCGCACCAGCGAGGCGCAGTAGCGCTCCACCGCCGCGTCCAGCCCGTCCGCCGGCACCGCCGCGGTGACCAGGCCGATCTCGGCGGCCCGCCGGCCGTCGAAGGTGTCCCCGGTCAGGTACAGCTCGGCCGCCGCGCGCGGTGCAGCCCGGGGCAGCACCGTGGCGGAGATGACCGCCGGGATCACCCCGATCCGCACCTCGTGAAGGCGAACGTCGCCTCCTCGGCGCAGACCGCCAGGTCGCCGCCGCGATCAGGCCCAGCCCGCCGGCCCGCGCCGGCCCGGCCACCTTCGCCAGCACCGGCTTCGGGCACTCCCAGACCGCCGCCAGCACGTCGCCGAGCATCCCGGCCGGCACGCTCCCGCCGGCGTACGCGGCGGCCGTCTCCTTCAAGTCCGCGCCGGAGCAGAAGACCGGCCCGGCGTGGTCCAGCACGATCACCCGCACCGCGTCGTCGGCGACCGCCGCGGCTATCCCGGCCAGCAGCTCGGTCATCAGGGGCGTGGAGAGCGCGTTGCGGTTGTGCGGGCTGTCCAGGGTGAGGGTGGTCACCCCACGGGCCGTGGCGACCCGCACGAGGCGGTCGGGAGAGGTCATGCCGGGCACACTAGTGGCCATGCCCGGCGTCCTTCCAGAAGGCGAGACCGTCCCCGTCGACGGGTCGCTGCCCGCCTCCGCCCTGAGCGCGGTCGGCGCGCGCGGCTTCGGCGTGTACGTCCACGTGCCGTTCTGTGCCAGCCGCTGCGGCTACTGCGACTTCAACACCTACACGGCGGCCGAGCTCGGCGGCGGCGCCGACCGGGAGTCGTACGCCGACACCGTGCTGGCCGAGCTGGCGCTGGCCGCCCGGGTCCTCGGCGACACCCCGCCGCCCCGGGTGGACACCGTCTTCGTCGGCGGTGGCACGCCGACCCTGCTCCCCGCCGACGACCTGGCCCGCATCCTGGACGGCATCGACCGCACCTGGGGGCTGGCCGCCGACGCCGAGGTGACCACCGAGGCCAACCCCGAATCCGTCACGCCGGAGTCGCTGCGCGCCCTGCGCGCGGCCGGCTACACCCGGATCTCCCTGGGCATGCAGTCCGCGGCGCCCGGGGTGCTGGCGATCCTCGATCGCCGGCACAGCGCCGGCCGGGCGGTCGCCGCCGCGCTGGAGGCCCGCGACGCCGGGTTCGACCACGTCAACCTGGACCTGATCTACGGCACGCCGGGGGAGAGCGCGGCGGACTTCGCCGCCTCCCTCGACCAGGTGGTCGCGGCCGGGGTGGACCACGTCAGCGCGTACGCCCTGATCGTGGAGGACGGCACCCGGCTCGCCGCCCGGATGCGGCGCGGCGAGCTGCCGTACCCGTCGGACGACGTGGCGGCGGACCGCTACCTGGCCGCGGAGGCCGCCCTCGGCGCGGCCGGCTTCTC
>NZ_JAEVHN010000165.1:0-11221 GCF_016803375.1 Micromonospora sp. 4G55 | reverse complement strand
GGCGGGGCGCCGCAGGCGGCGAGCGGCGCGACGGCGAGCAGTACGCCGGCGCCGACCAGCCGGCGGGGTGGGGTGCGGTGCGGTGCGTCAGGCGGCACGGACCGGTCCTCGGGGGATCGAGCCTCGGGTGGCATCGGGTCGTCACGGCCGGGGGTGGCCGAGCCCATCGTAGGAGGATCCGGCGGTGCGGTGAAGGGTCAGCGCAGCACCCGGTGCCCGGCCCGCTCCAGCGCGCCGGTCGCCTCGCCGAGGCGTACCGCCGGGACCAGCACGTGGTCGGTGTCGTAGGTGGAGAACGCGACCACGCTGACCCGGGCCTCGGCGAGCGGGTCGACCAGGGCGGCGAGGGTGCCGGTGAGCGCGAGGCCGACCGGCCCGACCACCCGCAGGCACCGCCAGTCGGTCTCCACGTCCGCCTGCGCGGGCGCCCGGCCGGCGGGGCAGATGACCGAGATCCCGTCGGCGTCCAGCTCACCGTGACCACGTCCGCGACGCCCGGCTCGGCCCACAGGGCGGGGGGCAGGGAGGTGCCGGCGGCGAGCCGGCACACGGCGTACTCCCCCGGGAGCAGGGCGACATCGAGCATGAGGGCACCTTACGGCGTCGGTGCCGGCCCGCCCCAGCATCGCGGCGTGCGGCGCCCGCCACACCTCGGACGCAGGTCAGATCTCCGAGAAGAAGGTGAGGGAGCCGGCGACCGAGCCGTCGGTGAGCACCGGGGTGGAGATGGCGTCGACGGTGGCGTCGGGCGCGTCCTCGCCGGCGGGCTGGACCCGGAGCAGGCCCCGGGCCAGCCGGCCGGAGTGCAGGGCGAGCAGCGGCGGGATCTTGTCGGTCTCCTGCTCGGTCAGCTCGCCCCGGGCGGCGGTGAAGTCGAGCAGCCGCAGGCCGCCCTCCAGCAACGGCAGGCCCACCACTCCTCCGGTGCGCCCAGGCAGAGCAGGTCGCAGCCGGCGGACGAGATCGCCACCACCCGGGTGTCCGCATCGATCAGCAGGCAGGGCTCCTCGGCGTGGGAGACCATGGCCGACCACTGCCCGACGTTGTCGCACCCCGGCTCTGTCGGTGTCCGCGACGCCGGCGCGAACACTTCGGAGAGCGAGAGTTCGACGTGGGCCACCGAGCCTCCTATGTACACCGACGGTCTGTCCACGCTAGCCGGTCGTCGCGACGGTCGCTGTACCGCGCTGCTGCCACCGGCCGCCGGTGACGATCGGATGCCCGGAACGACCGGGCGGCCGGCGACGGCGCGGACCGTAGCTGACCTCGGTGAACACCGGGCCGCGTGGCGTCGACGGTGACGTTACCGGCGGGCGGCCGGCTTGTCAGCGGCCGTTCGGCCCTCGTCGTACCACCGGTAGTCGGCGGCGGGACGGTACGTGCCGTTGAGCCACGTCTGCGGCTGCTGCGCGACCCGGGACAGCTTCTCGGCGGTGGCCGGGCTGATCCGGTTGCCCCCGGCGACGAGGAGCCGGTCCAGCTCCCGGTGGGTCGCCATGAGGCAGTCCTTGGGCAGGCCGTAGACGCTGATGACGCCGGAGCCGACGAAGGTCAGCACCGGCGTCACCGGGATCGGCAGGCCGACCGCGTCGGAGAGGGCCTTGCTCGCCCGCTTGGCGTCGCGCCGGGCCTCGGCCACGTACGGCGGCCGCTTGCCGTTGATCTGGACGACGTCCCCGGCGACCAGCACCCGGGCGCGCCCGTGGTCGGCGATGCTCACCGCGAAGAGCCCGCTCGGGCCGATGGCGAGGAAGCCGGCCCGGTCGTCCTGGCCGCGGTCGAGCAGCACGTCGGCGACGTCCGTACGCGGCCACTCGATGACGTGCCAGGCGGGCCCCAGGTGGTCGAGCTGACCGAGCGCGCGCGCCCCGGCGGCCTCCAGCCGGCGCGCGCCGCGCTCCGCCCGACGGCGGCGGGCCCACTCCAACGGGGTCGGGCGGGCCGGCTCCAGCGCCGACGGCGCCTCGGCCCGGGGGTGCGGCACCGCCACGGGCGGCAGGGCCCGGGTGGGTACGGCTCGACGAGCGGGAAAGACAGTCATCGCGACCTCCGGCAAAAGGTCCCTCGAAGTTATGTCCTCACTACCCTACGTTGCCATCCCCCGGGTACGGCAAGTTGGAGCGCCGGAATGAGTGCGGATGAATGCCATATTCATCCACACTTCTCTCCCGAACACCCTTCGCACCTGCCCTACGCTGCGAGGGTGACCCACTACGTGGACAGCGAGGTCGGTCGGCTCGGCACGGTGCTGCTGCACCGCCCCGGGCCCGAGCTGGCCCGGCTCACCCCCCGCAACAACGACTCGTTGCTCTTCGACGCTATCCCATGGGTGGGACGGGCGCAGGAGGAGCACGACGCCTTCGCGGCGGCGCTGCGCGGGCGCGGCGTGGAGGTGCTCTACCTCGCCACCCTGCTCGCCGAGACCCTGGCCGTCCCCGACGCGCGCGCCGAGTTGACCGAGGTGGTGCTCCGCTCGCCCCGACTCGGCGACACGCTGCGCCGCCGCGTCGCCGACCACCTCGCCTACCTCGATCCGGCGGCGCTGGCCGACGTGTTCATCGCCGGGCTCGCCCACGAGGAGGTGCGGATCAGCCCGGAACGCCCCGGCGGGCTGGTGTGGACGCTGATGGACCGGCACGACTTCGTCATCGACCCGCTGCCCAACCTGCTCTTCACCCGCGACTCGTCACTGTGGATCGGTGACCGGGTCGGGGTCACCAGCCTCGCCATGCCGGCCCGCCGGCGGGAGTCCACCCTGACCGACGCGATCTACCGCCACCACCCGCGCTTCGTCGGCACCCAGGCCGTCTACCACCCGGAGTTGGAGCACCTGGAGGGCGGCGACGTGCTGCTGCTCGCCCCCGGCGTGCTCGCGGTCGGGGTGGGTGAGCGGACTACGCCGGCCGGCGCGGAGCGGCTGGCCCGGCAGGTCTTCGCCGCCGGCCTGGCGCACACCATCCTGGTGGTGCCGATCGCCCAGGAACGCGCCACCATGCACCTCGACACGGTCTGCACGATGGTCGACGCCGACGCGGTGCTGATGTACCCGAACATCGCCAGCAGCCTGTCGGCGTACACGGTGATCGCCGGGCCGGACGGCGAGCCGCGGGTGGACGGCCCGGCGCCGTTCCTGCGCGCCGCCGCCGACGCGATGGACCTCGACCAGCTCCGGGTGATCGACACCGGGCTGGACCCGGTCACCGCCGAACGCGAGCAGTGGGACGACGGCAACAACACCCTCGCCCTGGCGCCCCGGCTCTGCGTCGGCTACGAGCGCAACACCGAGACCAACGCCCAGCTCGAACGGGCCGGCATCGAGGTCATCCCGATCGCCGGTTCCGAGCTGGGTTCGGGTCGGGGCGGCCCGCGCTGCATGTCCTGCCCGCTGGTCCGCGAGCCGCTACGGCGGCCCTGACCCCGCTTCCGGGCCGGTCACGCGGGCCCGCAAGCGGTCGGTCGAGCGCGGGTCAGCGCAGGGTGAGCTGGCGGCCGAGCAGCCCCTGGCGGGCCCGCCGCCCGGCGGCGTCCAGCGGCTCCTTCTCCTCCAGCATCTCGGCGTACCGCTCGGCGAAGGCGCTCACCGGCGCCTCCCAGTCGGCGGCCGGGACGTCCTCGGGCAGGTCCCAGACCGGCACCAGTCGGCCGTGCGCGCGGAACATGCCGGCGAATCGGGTGCCCTCGCCCAGGGTCAGGATGCCGGCCGCGGAGAGCCGGGACAGCGCGTCCAGCGCGGTGTCCTCGTCCTCCGGCAGCACCCAGCGCACGTGCGCCTTCTCCGGCACCCGACACCAGTAGGCGGCCGGGGCGGCGGCGAGCCGTACGGTCGGGTAGATCGCGGCGTTCGCCCGCTCCAGCGACGCCTGCACCGACGGGTCGTCGGCCGCGCCCGGGTCGAGCCAGAAGTCGAAGCCGTCGTGCATGGTGATCTCCAGCGGGCCGTCCACCAGGACGTCCTGCAGGCGCGGGCCCGGACCCGGCAGCGGCGGCACGGTCACCTGGCCGCCCGGCTCGGTGCGCAGCGCGCAGAGCAGCGCCTCGGCCAGGTCGCGGGAGACGTCACCGGACTGCTGGTGGCGCTGCAGCCCGATGAAGACCCGCCCGTCCGGCTTGGTCATCGCCGGGGCGGCCATCGGCAGCACGGTGGCGAGCGTGACCGGGCGGTCGCCGTACTCCTCGACCAGCTCCGGGGTGAGCCGCAGCGGCGCGGAGGCGGCCGGCACCAGCTCGCGCAGGGCGATCCACTCCGGCTCGTCCGCCAGCCCCTCGAAGGGGCGGGGGGCGAAGATGTCGCGGATCTTCTCCCGGCGGGGGGTCGCTTCGACGGCGCGCTGGTTCTTTCGACGCTTGCTCACGGCGAGACAGCCTAGAGGCCGGGCCGGGACGGTGTGGGGAGGACCCGCCCCCGGGGCCGGCTCAACCGGCGACGACCAGGTCCGGTCGGGAAGAGCCGGTCGGGTCGAACTCGGCCCAGACGCTCTGGCCCAGGCCGTCCCGCTCGACTCCCCAGCGGCTGGCCAGGCCGGCGACGATGTGCAGGCCACGGCCGTCGACCGCGTCCGGGCTGGCGCCCGCATCCGTGGGCCGGCGGGCGCGCCGCCGTCGGTCACCCGGATCGACACGGTCGGGCGCCCGGCGTGGGCCGCAGCCGCCAGGCCACCCGGACCACCCCGCCGGGCAGCGGGTCGGCGTGCCGGACCGCGTTGCCCACCAGTTCGGCCAGGACCGCCACCAGGTCGGCCAGCAGGACCGGGGGTACGACCTCGGCGAGTTCGTCGGCGAGCCGGTGCCGGGCCAGCCGCGCTCCGGTGGCGTGGTGGGGAACCACCACACACCACGAACGTTCGACCGCGTGCGCCGACACCCTCGCTCCTTCTCGCCCCGTCCCCCGGTGCCCCGCGCAGGTCATCCCCGGGGCAGCCGCACCTCTGCGACGGTACCGCCACCGTTCCTCGGCCGGAGGGATACCCATCCATTCTGCTGTTCAACGATCCGGCGGACGAGATAGAGGCCGAGCCCGGCGCCGGGATAGCCCCGACGGTCCCCGGACTCGCCCTGCCAGAACCGGTCGAAGGCGCGTTCCACGTGTTCGGGCCGGATGCCGATGCCCCGGTCGCTGACCCGGAACAGCACGGTCTGCCCGTCGGTGCCGGCGGTGACCTCGATCGGCGACTCCGGCGGCGAGTACTTGGCGGCGTTGGTGCCCAGCTCGGTCAGGACGGTGGCCATGCTGTGCCGGTCGCCGAGCGCCTTGGGCAGGTCGGCCGGCAGGTCGAGGACGAGCCGGTGGCGCAGGTCCGCGGGGAGGTCCGGCACGGTGGCGCGTAGCGCGTCGCCGAGGTCGAACGGTACGGCCGGCTCGCCGCCGGGCCGGCCGTCGATGGCCGAGGAGAGCAGGCGGTCGATCAGCCGGGCCAGTTCGTTGGCGCGCTGCCCGATGATCCGGGCGGCCTGCCGGCGGTCGGTGTCGGTCAGCGACTCCCAGTGGTCGGTGAGGGTGTCCGCGTACCCCTTGATCACGGTGACCGGGGTGCGCAGCTCGTGGCTGGTCACCGCGACGAAGAGGTCGCGCTCGGAGTCGCGGCGCTGCTGGTCGGTGATGTCGCGGAAGGTGACCACCCGCTGGGTGCCGGGCCCGGCCAGCTCCCCGGAGGTGATCCGCAGCCAGCGTCCGTCCGGCATCTGGTGGTCGAGTACCTGGCCGGACGGGGGGAGTGGGAAGGGCAGCGGCCGGTTCAGCGCCTCGGCGGAGGAGCGGCCGGTCACCTGGGCGGCGGCCGGGTTCCAGAGCCGCACGTGCCCCTCCCGGTCGACCACGGCCAGACCGTCGGCGAGCGCCGCGACCACCGGGCCGTCGCCGTGCACCGGCAGGCCGCTCTGGTCGCCGTACATGTGGGCGATGCAGGCGGCCACGTAGCCCAGCACGGCCTGCCCCTCCGGATCCGCCGCGTCCTCGCCGTCGGCGTAGAGGGCGTGCAGGCTGCCGACGGTCAGCCCGCCGATCTCGGCGCGGGCCCCGATCATCCGGCGCAGCCCCCGGGCGGCCAGCTCCCCGGCGAGCTGCCCGGGGAGGTGGTCCACCCGGATCTGCCGGACCCGGGGGCCGGCGAGCAGGCAGACGGTCACCGGGTCGGACGCCGGCAGCGGGCGGCCGATCATCCACTTGGCGTTGCCGCTGGCCGCGATGACCCGGCCGCCGGTCGGGGCGAACTCGACGAAGGCCACGCTGGCCGCGCCCACCGCCGAGCGGGCCACCCGGAGCAGCTGGGTGAGGACGGGCAGGCCCGCGTCTCCGGAATTGATCATCTCGATCACCGCGCTGTGGCCGGTGACCAGGGCGGCGAGATCGGTACGCTCCGGCATGTCCCGAGTGTGCCCCCTCGGGCGGAGTTCGGGCAGCCCCGTCCGGTGGGCCTCACCGGCCCAGCCGGGCCAGGGTCCGCGCCGGTCGGTCGGTGATCACCCCGTCCACCCCGGCGGCCAGCACCAGCTCCAGGTCGTCCGGCTCGTTGACGGTCCAGACGTACACCTGGTGGCCGGCGGCCCGCAGGGCGGGCACCAGCTGCGGGCGGGCCCGGACCAGGCCGATGCCGGGCCCGGCGATCCCGGCGCCGAACGGCAGCCGGCCGAGTCGCAGCCAGCGCGGCAGCACCTCCAGCAGCAGCACCGTGGGCAGCGCCGGGGCCAGCTCCCGGACCCGGCGTACGGCCAGCGGGGAGAAGGACATCACGGTGACCCGTACCGGGTCCTCCGGGCCGGGTTCGGCGAGCCCGTACTGGCGCAGCAGCGCGACCAGCCGACGCTCGACGTCGCCGCCGTAGCGGGACGGGTGCTTCGTCTCCACCAGCAGCCGGACCGGCCGGCCGGCGGCCAGTACGGCCTCCAGCAGCCGTTCCAGCGTGAGCAGCCGGGTGTGCGACTCGTCCAGCACCTCGTCGCCGTCGGCCGGTACGCAGCCCGGATGCCAGGAGCCGAAGTCGAGCAGCTCCAGCTCGGCGAGGGTACGGGCGCTGACCAGCCCGCGTCCGTTGCTGGTCCGGTCCAGTCGGCGGTCGTGCACGCAGACCAGGTGCCCGTCCCGGGTGAGCCGGACGTCGCACTCCAGCCCGTCGGCGCCCTCGTCGAGGCCCGCAGGTACGCCGCGAGGGTGTGCTCGGGCAGGTCGGCCGACGCGCCGCGGTGCGCGAAGACCAGCGGATCGCCCATCGCGCCGGCTCTCAGATGACCCGGCCGGGCTGCCCGTCCCCGCCGACCACCGGCCGGCCGACGGCCTCCCACTGGCGCATTCCGCCGTCGGCGTTGCGCACCTGCTCCCACCCGTTGTTGAGCAGGTAGCCGACGACCTGGGCGGAGCGCCCGCCGGAACGGCAGATCACCGCGACGTCCCGGTCGGTGGGCACCTCGGCCAGCCGGGCCGGCAGCTCCATCATCGGCAGGTGGTGGGCGCCGGGGGCGTGGCCCGCCACCCACTCGTCGTCCTCGCGGACGTCCAGCAGGTAGGTCTCGTCGTCGATCTCGGTCACGGGAACGCTGGGTACCTGGGATCCGAACACGGGTAGCAGCCTAGATCCTCACGGGCGACATCGGCACGGGCCGGGCCGGTACGCCGGCTCACAACCGGGTGACCCAGCGCGGGTTGGCCGCCGCCCAGCCCGGCACCCGCTCGCCGCGTACGGCGTCGAAAAGGCCGTTGCCGCCGTTGTCCAGGACCACGTAGGAGATCCCGTCGATGGTCTCCGGGTACGACGGCACCTGCACCCCGCTCAGCGCGTCCGACGGCAGCGACCCCAGGGCCATCATCAGGTCCTCGACCCGGACGCCGTTGGTGTCCAGGGTCAGCGAGCCGCCCACCGCCCGCAGCACCTGGTCCAGCTTCAGCGGGTCGCCGCGCAGGTTCGTCTCCCCGGCCCGGTCCAGTACCGCCTGCAGCATCTGCTGCTGGTGCCGCTGTCGGTCGTAGTCGCCGCCGGGCAGGTCGTAGCGTTGCCGGACGTAGTCCAGCGCCCGGGTGCCGTCCATCTGCTGGCAGCCGGTGGGGAACACCGTCCCGGTGTGAATCGACCGGACCTCGGTGTCCACGCACATCCGGATCCCGCCGAGCAGGTTGATGACCTGCTTGAAGCCGGCGAAGTCGACCAGCGCGGCCCCGTCGAAGCGGATCCCGGTGAGCCGGGTCAGGGTGGCGGAGAGCAGTTGGGCCCCGCCCTGACCGGTCCCGCCGTGCTCGTACGCGGCGTTGATCTTGTCCTGGCCGCCGCGGTAGCCGTTGGCGCCGCCGGGGGGAATGGCCACCAGCAGGTCGCGTGGGACGGAGATCAGGTAGCCCTGCCGCATGCCGGGCGGTAGGTGCACGATGAGGATGGTGTCAGAGCGCTGGTCCGGCCCGTCGCTGGCGCCCCGCCGGTCGGTGCCGACGAGCAGGTAGTTCAACCCTTCGGAGAGGTCGGTGCGGGGTTGCCGGGCGTCCGGGGCGAGCAGTTGCTCCCGGGTGATGGTGCGCTCGTACCGCGCGGTGAGCGCCTTCATGCCGACCACGGCGACGACGGCCACCAGCACCAGGGCGAGACCGACCGTCAGCAGGATCCGGGGCCAGCGGGAGGCCGGGCGGCCGGGTGGCGGTGTGCCCCGCCCCCGGTCGGACCGCGCTGACCTGGCCGTGACGCCCTCCCCGTGGCCGTGACGTGAGAACTGCTCACATCAGGCTACGGGCCGGTCACCGCGCTCCGGCCGGTTTCGGCGTGGCTACCGGCCGGTCACCGGGTCACTTGCGGTTGGAGAGCACGGCCGGGTTGGCGTACACGAATTCGCCCAGCTTGTCGTTCTTGACCGCCTGGAACATCTCCAGGGTCTGCGCGCTGAGCGACTCGCGCTTGTTGGCGTTCTCGTTGAACGTGCCGCCGTTGGTGCGCAGCATGGTCAGCTCGTTGGCGCTGACCCCGCGCAGGGTGAAGACGAAGTCGGCCACCGGCACCTCGCCGGTGTCCAGGATGAACGCCTTGCCCGCCGCCAGGATCAGCTGGTTGACCTTGATCGGGTTGGTCAGCATGCCCTTGTCGGTGGCCTTGCGAGCCATCGCCTTGATCAGCTGCTGCTGGTTCTGCTGGCGGTCGTAGTCGCTGTTCGGCAGGCCGTAGCGCTGCCGGGAGTAGTCCAGCGCCTGGAGCCCGGACATCTCGCGGCAGCCCTTCTTGTAGACCACCGGGGTCATCGGGCGACCGGTCTTCTTGGCGTCCGCGTTCCACATCTGCTTGCCGTCGACCATCACCATGTGGTGCGACTTCACCTCGTGGCTGACGCAGATCCGCACGGTGCCCAGGGTGTCGATGACGTTCTTGAAGCCGCCGAAGTTGATGATCGCGGCGCCGTCGAAGCTGACCCCGGTCATGTTCTTGATGGTCTGGGCCATCAGCTGGGCGCCGCCCTCCCAGCCGCCGCCGTTGCGCGCGCCGGCCTGGAACGCCGCGTTGATCTTGTCGGTGCCGCCCTGGAAGCCGCTCTTCTTGAACGCCGGAATCTGCGCCTCGGTGTCCCGGGGGATCGAGATCAGGTACGCCTGGTCGTGGCTGGCGGGGATGTGCAGCACGATGATGCTGTCCGCCCGGACGTCGTCGGCAGCCCACCGCTCGCGGGCGTCCACGCCCAGCAGCAGCATGTCGATCGGGCCGTCCAGGTCGGCGCCGCCCTCGGCGTCGGTCTTACCCGCCCCGCCCAGCAGGTTCTTCTGGGCGATGTTGCCGGTCGCCTGGCTGATCAGCGCCTTGCTGCCGACGATGGCGATGCCGCTGGTCATCATCAGCACGGCGCCGAAGATCAGCGTCAGGCGGGCCCAGAGCGGGTCCTTGCGCTTGGTGCGCTTCTTGGGGCCGCCGGTGCGCTGCCCGCCGCGGCCGCGCTGCGACGGGATCGTCGACGGCCGTGCGTACGGGTCGGAATCCAGCGACGTCGGGCGGGGGCTGGTCTGAACCGGCATGCATGCTCCAGCTCGCGAGGTCGGGGGGCGGACCCACTTTACGTACCGCTTCCCGTCAAGGCGAGATCGTCAGACGCTCAATTCCTGGATATCCCGACACTTGCGACGGCAATTCAACCGAACGGATGAGGCGATACGTCCACTCGGTGGTTGGCGGCCGGTGATGCAACCAGAAATGAACGCACCTCTGATGACGTCCGTCGAAACGTGCCGGCAATATCGGCCGCCGCCACCGGCCCCGTTGGCCCGCCCGGGGCGCCGGGGAGGTCCGGCCGCCCGGGGAGGAACGGGGTCAGTTGCCCTTGGTGTCCGGGTTCTCGTTGGCCGCCACCCAGGCCGCCATCGTGTCCGCCGACATCGCCTTGTACATCGCCAGCGCCTTCGTCCGGTCGGAGACCACCACCGACTCGCCGTTGATCGTGTCGCTGCCCGTGTTCGGGCTGGTGATGAAGGTCAGGTTCTCGCCGCGCAGGCTGCGGAACTGCACACCCATGTCGACCAGCGAGAAGCCGTTGTCGACGGTCACCGCGTCGGTGACCGACTGGAGGAAGGCGTTCAGCTTCTTCGGATTGGCCAGCGTGCCCGTGCTCGCCGCCTTGTCCATCAGCGCGCGCAGGAACTCCTGCTGGTGGCGCATCCGGGCGAAGTCGCCCTCCGGGAACTGCTTGCGCTGCCGGATCCAGTCCAGCGCCGTGGCGCCGTCCATGTGCATGGTGCCCTTGGTGAACTTCCGGTACGGCTTGTGGATCGAGGTGATGCTCCGCTCCACCTTGAGGTCCACCCCGCCGAGCGCGTCGGTGACCTCCTTGAAGCCGCCGAAGTCGATCGCCATCACGTGGTCGATCCGGACGTCGCTGAAGCACTCCACCGTGCGGACCGCCAGCGGGAGGCCGCCGAACGCGAACGCCGCGTTAATCTTTGCGCGCCGCCCGGAGTCGCACTCCGCGCCGGCGCTCTCCGGGATCGGCACGTACAGGTCACGCGGGATGGAGACCAGGTAGGCCGACTTGTGGTCGGCGGGGATGTGCATGACGATGATCGTGTCGGCCCGCCACTGGCTCTGCTGGTCCACCGGCGCGTCCGGGTCGCGCGAGTCCGAGCCCACCAGCAGGATGTTCAGCGCGCCGTCCACCGCTTTGGCCGGCCGTCCGCCGGTGATCTCCGAGAACGGGTCGGTGCGGGCCAGATCCTTGTCGAGGTTGTCGGTGTAGACCCACGCCCCCAGGCCGCCGAGCAGCGCCAGCACCAGCACCG
>NZ_JAEVHN010000164.1:0-11225 GCF_016803375.1 Micromonospora sp. 4G55 | reverse complement strand
CGTCGAGGAAGACCACCCAGGGCCGGCGGGCCGCCCGCCAGCCGACGTTGCGCGCCGCCGCCGGGCCCGCGCCGCGACCGGTCACCACCTTGGCGTACGCGGACAGCGCCCCCGGCACCGCCAGCTCCCCGGCGGCGTCGCGCCGGTCGTCGACCAGCAGGATCTCCACGTCGGGCAGCTCGGCGAGCTGCGGGGCGAGGGCGTCGAGCAACGTGCCGAGGCTGGGCCGGCCGACGGTCGGCACCACGATGCTGATCACCGGGCACCGCCGAGCGCACCGCGCCGCACCGCGAACGGGCCGAGGGCCAGCAGCTCCACCGGGGCGGAGCCGAACAGCTCCATCGCCTCGCGTGGGGTGTCCACCATGGGCCGGCCGGCGGTGTTCAGCGACGTGTTCACCACCACCGGCAGCCCGGTGAGCCGTTCGAACTCGGCCAGCAGCTCGGCGACGAGGGGCTCGGTGTCGCTGTGCACGGTCTGCACCCGGGCGGTGCCGTCGACGTGGGTGACCGCCGGGATGCGATCCCGCCACTCCGGCCTCACCCGGTGCACGAAGAGCATGTACCGGCTGGGGAAGACCCCGTCGAAGAGGTCGGCGAAGCGTTCGGCGCGGACCATCGGCGCGATCGGGCGGAACTGCTCCCGCCCCTTGACGTCGTTCATCCGGGCGGTGGTCGCCGGGTCGCCGGGGTGGGCCAGCAGCGAGCGGTGCCCGAGGGCGCGCGGGCCGTACTCGCTGCGCCCCTGGTACCAGGCGACGATGCCGTTGGCGGCGAGCACCCGGGCCGCCTCGGCGGCAATCGAGTCCGGCCGGAAGTAGGGCAGCGCGCCCGGCGCAGCTCCGCCTCCAGCTCGTCGTCCGACCAGCCGCGGCCGAGGTCCGCCCCGCTCATCGGCGTCGCCCGGTCGCCGAGGGTGCCGGCGACGTGCAGGGCGGCGCCCAGCGCGGTGCCGGAGTCGCCGGCCGCCGGCTGCACCCAGACGTCCCGGTACGGCCCCTCGGCCGCGAGCCGGGCGTTCGCGACGCAGTTCAGCGCCACCCCGCCGGCCATCGCCAGGGTCGAGGCGCCGCCCGAGGCGTCGTACAGCCAGCGGGCCAGGTCGAGGACGACCTCCTCCAGCCGGGCCTGCACGCTGGCGGCCAGGTCGGCGTGGTCCTCGGTCAGCTCGGCGCCCGGCTCGGCGGCCTTGGCCAGGCTCGCCCAGTCGATCCGGTCGACGTGGAAGCCGCCGGCGTCGGTGACCCGGACCAGCTCGCGCAGCAGGCCGAGGTGCTTCGGCCGGCCGTACGAGGCCAGCGCCATCACCTTGTACTCGTCGCTGGAGTGCAGGAAGCCGAGGTGGCGGGTGAGGTCCTCGTAGAGCAGGCCGAGCGAGTGCGGCAGCTCCTGCGAGTACAGCGGGCTCAGTTCGCCGCCGCGGTAGACGCCGGCCAGGTGGCTGGCCGCCTCGCCCCGGCCGTCGAGCACCAGGACGGCGGTGTCGTCGCCGGCCGGCGGGGCGGCCAGCCCGGCCGAGGCGCGTGCGCCACGTGGTGCGGGACGAAGCGCACCTTCTCCGGGTCGAGGCCGGGCAGGGCGGCGGCGAGGAACTGCGGCGCCGCCGGGCATAGTCGACGCGCAGCCAGTCCCACGGGTCGGCCAGGCCGAGGTCGGTGGCGTCGCGGCACAGGCCGGGGTCGAAGGAGTAGGCCACCGCGTCGAGGCTGCCGACGTCGACGCCGGCGCTGGACAGGCACCAGGCCGCGGCGAGTTCGGGCAGCTCCCAGGCGGAGAACGGGACGGGTCGCTTGCCGTGCTTGCGGCGGCTGAACCGTTCCTCTTCGGCGGCGGCCACCACCTGTCCGTCGACCACCAGGGCGGCGGCCGGATCGTGGAAGATCGCATTGATACCGAGGACGCGCATGGCAGGGTCCGTACCCTCGCCTTCACCTCCTAACCTGTAGATCATCCACTTCTCCCGCCGGCCGCGAATCTCCAGCTTGGAGATGCGGCGCCGCGGGTCCCACCGGAGTCAGACGCCGCGGCGGTGCTGCGGGCGTGGGGTGGCGGTGCGGTGGCGGCCGGGCGGTAGCCTGCGGGACGAGCGGCCCACGTCGATGCGGAGCGCCGATGTCCAACTCTCGGGTGTCCCACCCGCTGTTCGCCCGGTTGTTCGCGCGGGCGAGCGTGGCCCTGGACCGGGCCGGCGCGGCCGAGCACCGGCGTCGACTGGTCGCCGGCCTGCGCGGGCGGGTGGTCGAGGTGGGCGCCGGCAACGGCCGGATGTTCGCGCACTACCCGTCCGAGGTGGACGCCGTGCTCGCGGTGGAGCCCGAGCCCTGGCTGCGCGCCGCCGCCCGCAGCGCCGCCGAGCACGCCCCGGTGCCGGTGACGGTCACCGACGGGCTGGCCGAGGCGCTGCCGGTCGCCGACGCCAGCGTCGACGCCGTGGTGATGTCGCTGGTGCTCTGCTCGGTCCCCGACCAGTCCGTCGCGCTGCGGGAGGCGTACCGGGTGCTGCGTCCCGGCGGGTGGTTGCGCTTCTACGAGCACGTCGCGGCGGGCACCCCCGGGCTGCGCCGGACGCAGCGGGTGGTCGACGCGACCTGCTGGCCGTTGCTCTGCGGCGGCTGCCACACCGGGCGGGACACGGTGTCGGCGATCGTCGCGGCGGGTTTCAGCGTGGTCCGGCTGGACCGGTTCCGCTTCCCGCCCGGCCGGTTGCCGCGCCGGCGTCACCGCACGTGCTCGGCGCCGCGATCCGGCCCTGAGGCGTCGTCGGGCGCCCGTCGGGGGCGGCCCGGGCGGGCCACCCCCGACGGGGAACTCAACCGACGTTGACGGTGCCGTCGGGTGCGCGCACGCAGGAGACCGCCCGGGAGGCGGTCGCGGCGGCGCCGGTCAGGCACCGGCCGAGCACCTGGTGCCCGGCGGCGTTCGGGTGCCAGGACTCCTGGCAGGTCTGGAAGTACGTCCCGCAGGTGTTGGCGATTCGCTGGATCTCCAGCTTGTCGTAGCCGGAGAGGCTGGTGACGAAGACGCCGGACGGGCCGTCCTGGAGGCGGATCGGGGTGGCCAGCGTGCCGGTGGGGCTGCCCGCCTGCTCGCAGAGCCGGGCGCCGTCGAAGGCGCGCTGCACGTTGAGGTAGACCAGGTCGGCGGCCGGGAACTCGGCGGCCAGGGTGGTGCGTACCGAGTTGACCAGCGTGCCGAGCCCCTGGGAGAAGTGGTGGCCGGGGGCGAGGCTGGCCCGGTGGATCGGGCAGCCGGCGGCGTACCGCTCGGCGCCGAGCGCGCGGAACTTGTCCCGGGTGTCGTCCCGGTCGTCCTCGCTCCAGTAGACCTGGGCCAGCTCCGGCGGCAGTGGGTTGGTGTAGTCCTGGAACACGATCCGGTGCTGGCCGTCGGCGTCGATCTGGTCGAGGGTGGTGAGGATCTGGCGGACGGCCGTGGTGGTCTCGGCGGTCGCGGCGGCGAACTGGGCGGCGGTGGCCAGGTCGGCGTCGTCGCAGGGTTCCTGCTCGACCGGCCCGCCCAGGTACGCCCAGAACTCCCACCAGCCGGTCCACGCGTCGGCGATGAACCGGTTGGCACACTTCTCGGCGACGCTGCCGAAGGTGAACGAGCTGTTGTTCGAGCCGAGGCCGACCAGCACCAGGTCGATGTCGTGGGTCTGCCCGACCGCGCGGAGCTGGTCGAGCTGCGCGGCGACCTGCCGGCCCTTGGTCCGGGTGGCGGACGCGGCGGCGATGTCGTACGGCTGGCCGCCGGAGCAGGCGAGGTTGAACCGGGCCTGGATGCCCGGCAGGTCCGCCTGGTGCAGCGAGGCGTTGGGTGAGCGGTGGCAGAAGTAGGCGTTGCTGTTCGGCGCCGACCAGCCCGGGAAGGGCTGCGCCACGCCGGCGACGTCGACCACCGGGGAGTACGCCCCGGCGCCCTCGCCGCTGATGAAGCTGTCGCCCAGCGCCACGGCGGCGGTGGGCAGCGCCGCCGCGGCGGGAGCGGGCAGGCCGACGGCGGCCGAGAGCGCGGCCGTGGCGACGGTGAGCGCCGCGGCGAGAGCGGTACGACGGAACCTGACCATCGCGTCCCCCATCTGTCCATCGAAATGTGAAAGATCCTCCGGTGGTCGCGATCAGATCACTTCGGCGTGATGGGCGTCAATGGGTGGTAACGCGTTCGTTCAACGTTCGACCCACGGGTGTGGCACGCGTGGCACCGGGCCGCCCGGTCCCGGGGAACACCCCGGCCGGGACCGGCGTTGCTGCCGGGAGACGACGACCGGCGCCCCGGTCGCGATGGCTCCAGCGGGGCTGCGCGGTTGTGTCGGGGCGGGCGGCTAGGCTCGCTGCGGCGCGCCGCGCGTGGAGATCGAGTCAGGGTGGATCAAGACGGTGAGCGGCACCACACCGCCGAGACCTGGGAGTACGACCAGTTGACCGCACAGCCTGAGACCCTCTACGGGGCCGACGACCTCACCCACCTCGAGGGCCTGGACGCCGTCCGCAAGCGTCCCGGCATGTACATCGGCTCCACCGACAGCCGTGGCGTGGGTCACCTCGTCAACGAGATCCTCGACAACTCGACCGACGAGGGTGTCGCGGGTCACGCCCGGAAGGTCGAGGTGACGCTGCACGCCGACGGTTCGGTGCAGGTCGACGACGACGGCCGCGGCATCCCCACCGACGTGCACGCCAAGTCCGGCATCTCCGGGGTCGAGCTGGTGCTCACCCGGCTGCACGCCGGTGGCAAGTTCGGCGGCTCGGGCTACAAGACCTCCGGCGGCCTGCACGGCGTCGGCGCTCGGCGGTCAACGCGCTCTCCCGCCGCTTCGACGTCACGGTCCGGCGCGGCGGCAAGGTGCACGCCATGTCGTTCCGGCACGGCGTGCCGGGGATCTTCGACGGCGACGGCCCGGACGCTCCCTTCACCGCCGGTCCCGGCCTGCAGATCGTCGGGGCGATGAAGCGCGGCCAGCGCACCGGCACCTCGATCCGCTACTGGCACGACGCCCGCTACTTCGAGACCGGCGCGACGCTCGACGTCGACGCCGTCCGGATGAAGCTGCGCAACACCGCCTTCCTGGTGCCCGGGGTCGACTACCGGCTGCGCGACGAGACGGGTGAGCAGCCCGCCGAGGAGCGCTTCCACTTCCCCAACGGCCTCACCGACATGGTCGAGTTCCTGGCCCCGGCCGGCGACCGGCCGGTCTCCGGCACCCTGCTGGTCACCGGCGAGGGCACCTACCGGGAGAACGCCGCCGACGCCAACGGCGTGATGCAGTCCAATGTGCAGCGCCGCGCCGAGGTCGAGGTGGCCTTCCGCTGGGGCACCGGCTACGAGCGCACCGTGGAGTGCTTCACCAACACCATCCGCAACGCCCACGGCGGCACCCACCGCAAGGGCTTCGAGCGGGCGCTGGCGCGCACCCTCGCCGACGCCGTACGCAACACCCGTGGCCTGCTCAAGGCCAAGGAGGAGCCGCCCACCCTGGACGACGTCCTGGAGGGGATGACGGCGGTGGTGCACGTGCGCATCCCGGAGCCGCAGTTCACCTCGCAGACCAAGGACGAGCTCTCCACGGCCGGCATCACCAAGGTGATGCAGTCCCTGATCGAGCAGCACCTGAAGGCCTGGCTGGAGGACCGGCGCACCAAGGCCGAGGCGCGCACGGTGCTCCAGAAGATCGTCGACGCGGCGCGGGTCCGGCTCACCCAGAAGCAGCAGAAGGACGCGGCCCGGCGCAAGACCGCCCTGGAGGGCGCGTCGATGCCGGCCAAGCTGGTCGACTGCCGCGCGGCCGGCATCGACCGCAGCGAACTGTTCATCGTCGAGGGGGACAGCGCCCTGGGCACCGGCCGGCTCGCCCGGTCGGCGGAGTACCAGGCACTGCTGCCGATCCGCGGCAAGATCCTCAACGTGCAGAAGGCGAACCTCCAGCAGGTGCTGGACAACGCCGAGTGCGCCGCGATCGTGCAGGTGCTCGGCGCCGGCTCGGGGCGTACCTTCGACCTGTCGGCCCTGCGGTACGGCCGGGTCCTGATCATGGCGGACGCCGACGTGGACGGCGCGCACATCCGTACCCTGCTCATCACGCTCTTCGCCCGCTACATGCGGCCGCTGATCGAGGCCGGTCGGCTCTTCGCCGCGATGCCGCCCCTGCACAAGATCACCACCAGGGGGCGCAACCCGCAGACCATCTACACCTACACCCAGGCCGAGATGGAGACGACGGTCCGCAAGCTGGAGAAGGCCGGCAAGCAGATCGTCACCCCGATCCCGCGCTTCAAGGGCCTCGGCGAGATGGACGCCGACGAGCTGTGGGAGACCACGATGAATCCCGCCACCCGGGCGGTCCGCCGGATCACCCTCGACGACGTCGACGCCGCCGAGCGGATCCTCGAACTGCTGATGGGGGAGAAGGTCGAGCCGCGCCGCAACTGGCTGATCGACTCCTCCGACCGGGTCGACCGGGAGGCGATCGACGCATGAGCACCGGGTCCGTTCGAGGGGAAAGCTGACGATGGCACGCCGCAAGGAAGACCGCGCCAAGGTGGACCTGTCCGCCTTCGACCAGGCGGGCGCGCGGGTCTTCGACAACCCGCTGGTCACCGAGGTCTCCGACTCCTATCTGGAGTACGCCTTCTCGGTCATCCACTCCCGCGCCCTGCCCGACGCGCGCGACGGGCTCAAGCCGGTGCACCGGCGCATCCTCTGGTCGATGTACGAGCAGGGTCACCGACCCGAACGGGCGCACGTCAAGTCCGCCCGAATCGTCGGCGACTGCTTCGTTGCTGGAACACTCGTCTCCACGCCGGGCGGCTTGCGCCCCATCGAGGATGTCGAGATTGGCGACAGGGTGCTGGACGGCGAGGGGTCTCCCGTACCGGTGACGGCGGTGTACAGGAATCCGGAGTCTGATCTCGTCCGGGTCACCTGGAGCAACGGTCACACGATGGTGGTGACTCCGGGACAGCGGTTCCGCGTCGTGGATGACGACCTCTCCGTCCGATGGGTCGAGGCCCGCGACCTGTCCGGGCACCTGACCGTCGCGTACGGCAGCCGTCGTCGCGAGGCCCTCACGGTGGGCGGCGATGCCTATGACTACGTGCGTGGGCTCGTGGTGGCTGAAGGGTTCGCCGTGGACCGGTCCCGCGAGGCGGATGGTCGTGTTCGCATCCACATGTGTGACGTCGAACCGCTCGATGTCGCTCACGGCTGGGCCATCGCAAGCGGACTGAACGCCTCCCGCGGCAAGCGTGAGGCGATCAACCCCCGCCATCGCGACCAGCACATCCTGACCTTCAGCCGACATGACGGTCTGCTGGAGGCGGGTCGCCCGCTCAGTCACGACAAGCTCGTACCGAGCGACATTATGGAGGATCGTTCCGCCTGGGTGCCATTCCTCGCCGGATTCTTCGACGGTGACGGATACATTCGTAAGCGCTTCCGAGAGATTGTCTTCGTGAGCACCAGCGAGGTGCTGGTGCGGCAGATCTACTCCATGCTCGCCGACCTGGGCGTGCACGGGCATCACTGGAGCAGTGCCGGAAGGTCCGGTCATCGTACCCTCCTGGGCCTGTCGGTCACCGGGCGTGACGCCGCCGTACTCGCCGGTATGCTCCTGCCCTGGGTGCGAATCGGCTACAAGAGCGACGACCTCCAGCGAGTTGCCGAGCTCGGCTACCAGTACGGTGGCAAGCAGGGCAACGACCGTTTGCCGTGCCGCGCCGTGATGGAGGAGTTCACGTCCGCTCACCAGGGCGGTGGATGGTTCCGCGACGAGGATGGCAACGCCTTCCGAGCCTCGCTGTCGGGTGCCGGCACGACGGTTCGTTACGGCAGGGACCGCAACGGCGTGCCGCTGTTGGAGCGGTCATTCCCCCTCTGGCGCGCGGAGCGCGATGGCTGGGTTCGGAAACTGCGTCGCATCGGTTCGCCCTTGGCCGGTCGGCTCGAGGCGCTGGCTGGTCGGTCCTTCCTGCGAGTCGTTGCGGTCGAGGCCGTAGCCCCCGCTGCCACGTACGACATCCAGGTTGGCTCCGAGGAACACGCCTTTGTCGCCGAAGGCTACGTCGTTCACAACTGCATGGGTAAGTACCACCCGCACGGCGACACGGCGATCTACGACGCCATGGTGCGACTCGCCCAGGACTTCTCCCTCAACGCGCCGCTCATTGATGGGCATGGAAATTTTGGAAGCCCGGACGATGGACCTGCCGCGGCGAGATATACCGAGGCACGTATGTCCCGCGAGGCGATGCTGCTCGTCGGTGAGCTGGGCGAGGACACCGTCGACGTCGAGCCCAACTACGACGGCTCGCTGACCCAGCCCACCGTGCTGCCGGCCGCCTTCCCCAACCTGCTGGTCAACGGCGCGTCCGGGATCGCGGTCGGGATGGCGACCAACATGATCCCGCACAACCTCGGCGAGGTGGTCTCCGCCGCCCGCTGGCTGATCAACCACCCGGACGCCGACCTCGACAAGCTGATGGAGTTCGTCCCCGGCCCCGACCTGCCGACCGGCGGTCTGCTGCTCGGCCTGGACGAGGTGCGCCGGGCGTACGAGACCGGGCGGGGCGTGGTCCGGATGCGCGGCCGGGTCGAGATCGGCCCGCTGGAGGGCAGCCGCGGCCGGCAGGCGATCACCGTCGTCGAGCTGCCGTACGGCGTCGGCGCGGAGAAGGTGATCGCGGCGATCACCAACGAGGTCACCAAGACCAAGCGGCTGACCGGCATCGCCGACGTCAAGGACCTCACCGACCGGGAGAGCGGCACCCGCCTGGTCATCGAGTGCAAGGTCGGGGTCAACCCGCAGGCGCTGCTGGCCGACCTCTACCGGCTCACCCCGCTGGAGCAGTCGTTCGGCGTCAACAACCTGGTGCTGGTCGACGGCCAGCCGCGCACCCTCGGGCTGAAGGCGCTGCTGGAGGTCTTCCTGGCCCACCGCTACGAGGTCGTCACCCGGCGCAGCGCGTACCGCAGGCGCAAGCGCGAGGAGCGGCTGCACCTGGTCGACGGTCTGCTGATCGCCCTGCTCGACATCGACAAGGTGGTCAAGCTGATCCGGGCCAGCGACGATGCCCAGGCGGCCAAGGACGGCCTGATGCAGAAGTTCAAGCTCTCCGAGATCCAGGCCACCTACATCCTGGACACTCCGCTGCGCCGGTTGACCAAGTACGACCGGATCGAGCTGGAGGCCGAGCAGGAGAAGCTGCGCGGGGAGATCGCCGAGCTGTCCAAGATCCTCGACGACGACAAGGTGCTCAAGAAGGTCGTCTCCGACGAGTTGTCGGCGGTGGTGAAGCAGTTCGGCGCGCCGCGGCGTACCACCCTGGTCGACGGCGACCTCAAGGAGGTGCTGGCGGCGTCGGTGCCGGCCGGCCCGCTGGAGGTGGCCGACGATCCCTGCCAGGTGATCCTCTCCGCGACCGGGCTGGTGGCCCGCACCGCGGCCGAGTCGGAGGAGGCCGCCGAGGGGCGCCGGCGCAACGGCCGGGTCAAGCACGACACCGTACGCGCCGTCGTGCATACCACGGCCCGGGGCCGGGTGCTCCTGGTGACCAGCGCCGGCCGGGCGTTCAAGATCGACGTGCTGCCGCTGCCGGTGCTGCCGGAGCAGGCCGGCACGGTCTCGTTGCGCGGGGGCATGTCCGCCGCCGAGCTGGTGCCGCTGGCGGCCGGCGAGACGGTGGTCGGGCTGGCCCCGCTCGGGGCGGCCGCGCAGGGCTCGCCGGGCCTGGCGCTGGGCACCCGGCAGGGCGTGGTCAAGGTCTGCGCGCCGGAGTGGCCGGTCCGCTCGGACGAGTTCGAGGTGATCGGCCTGCGCGAGGGGGACGAGGTGGTCGGGGCGACCTGGCTCACCGACGGCCAGGAGGCGCTGACCTTCATCACCTCGGAGGCGTCGCTGCTGCGTTTCGCCGCCACGCTGGTCCGCCCGCAGGGGCTCAAGGGCGGCGGCATGGCCGGCGTCAACGTGCCCGACGGGGCGCGGGTGGTCTGGTTCGGGGCGGTCCGTACCGACGATCCAGGGCACGGGGCGCCGATGGTGGTCACCTCCACCGGTGCGACGGTCAAGGTGACGCCGTTCGGGGCGTACCCGGCGAAGGGGAGGGCGACCGGCGGCGTGCGCGCGCAGCGGTTCCTCAAGGGCGAGACGGACCTGGTGGTCGCCTGGGTCGGCGCCCGGCCGGTCGGCGCTACCGCCACCGGCGACCCGGTGGAGCTGCCCCCGGCCGACCCGCGCCGCGACGGCAGCGGCTTCGCCGTCATGCTCGGCCCGACGGTCCTCGGCCACCTCATCGAACGCGACTGACCCGCGCGGGGAAGGGGCCCGGGGCTGACGCCCCCGGGCCCCCTTCCCGCATCCCCCCGTGCCCTCGGGTTGATCATAAGTGTTGCCCTGCCCACCGGCGTGTCGCGGCAACAACTTCATGATCGCCGAGGCGGGGGGAGGGGGTCAGGCGACGCCGGTGGGGCGGAACTGGACGCTGACGCGGGGGCCGACCGGGCGGGCGGTCTTGGGGATGGCGTGCTCCCAGGTGCGCTGGCAGGAGCCGCCCATCACCACCAGGTCGCCGTGCCCGAGCGGGAAGCGCAGGCTGGCGCCGCCGCCGCGCGGGCGCAGCAGCAGTGGCCGGGGCGAGCCGAACGAGACGATGGCGACCATGGTGTCGGTGTGCGCCGATCGGCCCTGGGTGTCGCCGTGCCAGGCGACGCTGTCCCGGCCGTCGCGGTAGAGGCACATGCCGGCGGTGACGAAGGGCTCGCCCAGCTCGGCGGCGTAGTGCCGGGTCAGGGTCTCGCGGGCCTCGGTCAGCACCGGGTGCGGCAGCGGGCGGCCGCCGGCGTACCAGCAGAGCAGGCGGGGGACGTCGACCTCGGCGTCGTACATGGTGCGGCGCTCGGCGCGCCACGGCACCTCGGCCAGCAGGGTGTCGAGCACCGCGTCCGAGCCGCGCACCCAGCCGGGAAGGTGGTCGACCCAGGCGCCCCGGGTGAGCACGTGCCGGCGCAGCGCGCCCGGCAGCGGCCCGAGCGACGGACCGGCGTCGGCGAGGTCGAGCATCGACGGCTGGTAGGCGGCCTGCGTCATGCCGCCACCCTATCAGCGGTTTAGTACAGGCGTACGATCGCCGCGCTGGGCCAGGTCGAGCAGCGCGTCGGCGACCCGGGCCCGGCCGCGCCCGTCGACGGTGGCCCAGGCCCCGATGGAACTGGAGTTCAGCGGCGAGGTGTGGTTCT
>NZ_JAEVHN010000163.1:0-11243 GCF_016803375.1 Micromonospora sp. 4G55 | reverse complement strand
CGATCGTCTGATCCGCGAACACTCCGACACGGCGATACAGGTCAATCAGCCCATCCTTCGTCTCGTCCTCGCGCGCGTACCAGTCTGCCTGCGGGTCCTGGTGGCCGGCACGCAACTGGTCGCGGCGATCTTCCTCGCCTCCGGCGACCGGCCGCGCCAGGCCTCGCTGGGCTTCCTGGCCGGCGCGGCGGTCGTGGTGGTCGCCGGCACGGCGACCGCCTGGCTGGTCACCCGGCGCGTGACCGGCCTTGCCGAGGACGTCGGGGCGGGGCCCCGCGAGGGGATCAGGACCGCCGTCGGCCAGGTGGTGCTGGCGCTGCTCGTGGCGCTGGCCGTGGTGGTGTTCCTGCGCCGGCACTCGAAAGGTCAGCCGGCCTGGATGAGCCGGCTGCAGCACGCGGGTCCCGGGTCCGCGTTCCGGCTCGGCCTGCTGATCATGGTGGTGATGCCCGTCGACGACCTCACCATGGCCACCGTGGGGGCGAACGTCGTCCGGTACGACCTGCCGTGGTGGCACCTGGTGCCGTTCGTGCTGCTCACCCTGCTGCTGCTCGCCCTGCCGTTGCTGGCGCTGCTGCTGCTCGGTCGGCGGGCCGAGCGTGCGCTGCCGAGGGTCCGGGACTGGGCCGACCACAACTCCTGGATCGTCAGCGAGATCGTCGTCGGCTTCTTCATCCTGATGACCGGGGCCGACCTGGTCAGGTGACGTCACGATCGGCCCGCCAGCCTCGTCGAGCCGTCGACCGGAAGGAGTCGGGAATGAAGGTGCTGGTCACCGGTGCGGGTGGCATGCTCGGGCGGGCGGTGCTGCCCCGGCTGCGGGCGGACGGGTTCGACGTGCGGGCGATGAGCCGGCGGCCCCGGCACGACCCGGCGGCGGAGTGGGTGGTCGCCGACGTGGAGACCGGCGTCGGGCTGGCCGAGGCGGTGGACGGGGTGGACGCGGTGCTGCACCTGGCGTCGCTGCCGAACAGCCGGCGTACCCACCGGGTGGACGTGCTCGGCACCCGCGACCTGGCCGTCGCCGCCGGGGCGGCCGGCGTCGCCCACCTGGTGTACGTCTCGATCGTCGGCGTCGACCGGGTGCCCTACGCCTACTACCGGCACAAGCTGGCGGCCGAGCGGGTGGTGGCCGCCGGTCCGGTGCCCTGGACGGTGCTGCGGGCCACCCAGTTCCCGCCGTTCCTCGACGCGCTGCTGCGCGCGGCGAGTCGGCTCGGCCCGGTGATCGGCGACCCGGCGGTGCTCGCCCAGCCCGTCGACCAGCACGAGGTCGCCGGCCGGCTCAGCGAACGGCTCACCGCCGGCCCGCTGGGCGGCATCGAGGAGTACGGCGGTCCGCAGGTGCTCCGCTTCGACGAGGCGGTACGCGCCTGGCGGGCGGCCCGGGGCTCGCGCCGGCCGTTGCTGCCGGTGCGGATTCCCGGCCGGCTGGGCAGCACGCTGCGCGCGGGCGGGCTGACCACCACCGCCACCCCGACGGGCCGGCGGACCTGGGCGGATCACCTGGCTGACACGTACGGGGGAACCGGCCGGAGATGAAACCTCATCCCGTTCACGTTCGCCTTACCGTGGCGCCATGTTCACCATCATCGCCACCGTCATCCTCTACGTCTTCGGGTTCGTCTTCCTCTACGGCGTGATCCGGCTCGCCGTCCGGCACGGCATGGAGGACCTGGAGGCCCGCCGGCCGCAGGTGCTGCGGGTCGCCCAGTCGGCCTCCGCCGACGACCGCGCCTTCATGCGCGAGAACGCCTTCCTCAGCGGCAGCTGAGCCCGCCGGTCAGGCGGGCGCGATCCACTCCGTTTGCGGCGTGTCGCGGCTTCGGCAGCGTGGGACACCGCGACACGCCGCAAACGGAGTCGATCAACCCCGCTGGCCGGGCGGGTGCCGACGGGCGGATCAGTGCGGCGGGTGCGAGGATCGCAACCGTGATGGGGACGTTGAAGACCGAGCCTGCCCGCACCCGAACCGACCTGCTGGCGTCGCCGGTCGCCGCCGCGTTGGCGCAGTGGCCGGTCGAGGCTCCGGTGGACGTCGACGACGTGCTGGTCGCCCCGATCGACGCGACGCTCGCCGACACCGCCGCCTTCTGCGCGGCGTACGAGGTGGGGCTGGACGTGTCGGCGAACTGCGTCGTGGTCGCCGGCAAGCGGGAGGGGGAGATCCGCTACGCCGCCTGCGTCGTGCTCGCCACCACCCGTGCGGATGTCAACGGGGTGGTCCGGCGGGCGCTCGACGTGCGCAAGGCGAGCTTCGCCCCGATGGCCGACGCGGTCGAGCTGACCGGCATGGAGTACGGCGGGATCACCCCGATCGGCCTGCCGGAGAGCTGGCCGATCCTGGTCGACTCCCGGGTGATCGCGACCCCACACGTGATCATCGGATCCGGTGTCCGGAACAGCAAGATCGCGCTGCCCGGCCCGGCGCTCGGCGCGCTGCCCGGCGCCCGGGTGGTCGACGGGCTGGCCCGAGCGGCCTAGCTTCCGCCGCCTCGGGCCCGCTCGTCACGATCGTCGATGTGGTTGCACGTGAAACATCACGCGGATCGATGTCCGGTCAGGCGCCCGACTCGCGGCGCTCCACCTCGGACAGGGCGGCCAGCAGCGTCTCCGGCTCCTGCGCGCCGGTGACCGCGTACTTGCCGGCCAGCACGAAGGTGGGCACGCTGCTCACCCCGAGCTGCTGGGCGGCGGTCAGGTCGGCGGCCACCTCGCGACGCCCGACCGGGGATTCGAGGTGGTCGCGGACCTCGGTCTCGTCCAGGCCGACCTTGCCGGCCAGCTCGACCAACGCGTCCCGCGAGCCGAGGTCCACCCCGTCGGTGAAGTGCGCCGCGTAGAGGGCCTCGACCGTCTCCTCGGCCAGGCCGCGCTCGGTGGCGTACCGGATCAGCCGGTGCGCCTCGAAGGTGTTGGCCTGCACCGCGCGGTCGAAGCGCATGTCCAGCCCCACCCCGGCCGCGACCTGGGTGACCTGGGCGAACATCGCCTCCGCCCGCTCCCGGCCACCGAACTTCGCGGCCATCGCCTCGACCAGCGGCTTCGGCTCGGTCACCGGCGTGGGGTCGAGCTGGAAGGGGCGGTAGCGGACGGTCACGTCACCGCCGTACGACGCCAACGCCTGCTCCAGCCGGCGCTTGCCGATCCAGCACCAGGGGCAGACCACGTCGGCGTAGATCTCGATCTCCATAACGGGGGAGAACACCCAGCTCAGGCCGCTTGTTCCCGGACCTGGCGCTTGAGTCGGGCCAGGATGGCGGTGCCGCCGCGCACCCGCAGCGGGCTGATCGCCTGGGCCAGCCCCATCCGCTGGTAGAGGTCGTCCGGCACGGCCAGCACCTGCTCCGCGCTGGCCCCGTCCAGGCCCTCGGCGAGGATGCCGGCGAAGGCGCGGGTGGTCGGCGCCTCCGGCGGGCAGTCGAAGATCGTGCTCACCGTCCGGTCCGGGTTGACCTCGGCACGGAGGAAGAACGAGGTCTGGCACTCGGGCACCTGCTCCATGCCGTCCCGGTCCACGCCCGGCGGCAGGGGCGGGATGACGTCGGCGTATTCGAGCAGCATCTCCAGCACCACGTCGCGGGGTGCGGCGGCGAACTCCTCGACGATCTCGGCCAGCTTCGTCGGCATCTCGGGCATCCCGCCAGGCTACCGCCGCCCGCCCGGGCGCCTCGGCGGTCAACGGACGGGCCGGGGGTGACGAGCGTCCCGTCGACCGGTGCCGCCACGTCCGGGGGCGAGGGGCACCGGGTCGATCGGGGTCAGGCGTTCGGCGCCGCCTCGCTGATGTCGGCCAGCGCCGAGGTCGGGTCGAGCTGCATGGCCAGGTCGCCCAGGGAGACGATGCCCACCAGCTTGCGCTCGTTGTCGCAGACCAGCACCCGCCGGATGTTGCGCTCGCGCATCAGCGACGCCGCCTCCGAGGCGGTGGAGTGCTGCTCGATCATCACCACCTCGCGGGTGATGATCGAACCGATGGTGGTGGTCGCCGGGTCGCTGCGCTCGGCCACCGCCCGCACCACGATGTCGCGGTCGGTCAGCACGCCGGCGAGGGTGGCGCCGTCGGTGACCACCACGTCGCCGATGTCCGCCTCCTTCATCACCCTGGCCGCCTCGTCCAGGGTGGTCTCCGCGGACAGGTAGACCACCTGCTTCGTCATCACGTCACTGACCCGGTACATGAGAGCCTCCGAAAACACCCTTGGTCGATCCCGCAGCGGTACCCCGTGGCGCGCCCGCTACACCCGGTTGCCGAGTGCGCGGCCCACCTCGTCGACCAGCCGCTCGACCAGCCCGTCCACCGGCAGCTCCACCCGCTCGCCGCCGGCCCGGTCGCGCAGCTCGACGTACCCGTCGGCGAGTCGGCGGCCGACCACGACGGCGCGCGGGATGCCGATCAGCTCCGCGTCGGTGAACTTCACCCCGGCGGAGACGTTCACCCGGTCGTCGACCAGCACCCGCAGGCCGGCGGCGGAGAGCCGCCCGCCGAGGTCGAGGGCCGCGTCGAGCTGCGGCCCCTTGCCGGCGGCGATCAGGTGTACGTCGACCGGCGCCATCGCCGCCGGCCAGACGAGTCCCCGCTCGTCGTGGTGCTGTTCGGCGATCGCGGCCACCGCCCGGGAGACCCCGATGCCGTAGCAGCCCATGGTCGGCCGGACCGGCTTGCCGGCCGAGCCCAGCACGTCGAGCGCGAAGGCGTCGGTGTAGCGGCGGCCGAGCTGGAAGATGTGCCCGATCTCGATGCCCCGGCGCATGGTCAGCTCACCGGTGCCGCAGGCCGGGCAGGGGTCGCCGGGGCGCACCTCGGCCGCCTCGATGGTGCCGTCCGGGGTGAAGTCGCGGCCGGCGACCACGTTGGTGGCGTGCCGGCCCGGCTCGTTGGCGCCGGTCAGCCAGGCGGTGCCGGTGACCACCCGCGGGTCGACCAGGTAGCGGATGCCGAGCTTCGCCATGATCTGCGGTCCGATGTAGCCGCGGACCAGCTCCGGATGGGCGGCCCAGTCGTCGAAGACGGCCACGGTGGCCGGGGTGAGGGCCGCCTCGACCCGCTTCAGGTCCACCTCCCGGTCGCCGGGCAGGCCGATGACCAGCGGCTCGGCCGACTCGGCGCCCGGCCGGCGGACGCTCAGCACGACGTTCTTCAGGGTGTCGGCGGCGGTCCAGTCGTCCCGGTCGGCCAGCCGGCGGATGTTCGCCAACTCGACCAGCGAGGCGATGGTGGGCGTCTCCGGGGTGTCGTGCACCTCGCTGGCCCGCTGCGCGTCCGGATCGGTCGCGGCCGGTGCGGGGGTGGTCACCGCCTCGGTGTTCGCCGCGTAGTCGCACTCCGTGCAACCGACGAAGCTGTCCTCGCCGACCGGCGTCGCGGCCAGGAACTCCTCCGACGCCGAGCCGCCCATCGCCCCGGACATCGCGTGCACCACCGTGTAGTCGAGCCCCAGCCGGTCGAAGACCCGCCGGTACGCCGCCCGGTGCCGCTCGTACGACTCCTGGAGACCGGCCTCGTCGAGGTCGAACGAGTAGGCGTCCTTCATCAGGAACTCGCGCCCGCGCAGCACACCCGCGCGGGGCCGGGCCTCGTCGCGGAACTTCGTCTGGATCTGGAACAGCGTCACCGGGAAGTCCCGGTACGAGGTGAAGAGGTCCTTCACCAGCAGCGTGGCCATCTCCTCGTGCGTCGGGGCGAGCAGGTGCTCGGCGCCCTTGCGGTCGGCGAGGGTGAAGAGGAGGTCGCCGTACTCCGTCCACCGGCCGCTGGTCCGGTAGGGCTCCGCCGGCAGCAGCGCCGGGAAGTGCACCTCCTGGTCGCCGATGGCGGTCATCTCCGACCGGACGATCTCGGTGACGCGGTCCAGCACGAGCTTGCCCAGCGGCAGCCAGGTGTACCCGCCCGGCGCGGCGCGACGGATGTAACCGGCGCGCAGCAGGAGCCGGTGGCTCGGCACCTCCGCGTCCGCCGGATCCTCGCGCAGGGTCCGCAGCAACAGGGTCGACGTACGTAGCAGCATTCGCGCAGCGTACGACCGGCGCGACGGGGCCGGCGACGCCATTACGCGGGTCGGTGCCGAAACTTGTCGCGCACATCGACCCGCTGGGCGGCAACCCGGCGATCCCGGGGTGGCGTCTGGGAAGGCATCAACGACTACCCCAAGGATCGGCTCGTGTGGACCCTCTCCTGAGTGAGTTCGACTCGATGGTCTGTACCCGGACCGGCCGCGGCCTGGTCGAGCAGGTCCGCTTCCTGCCGGACGGCACCTTCGTCGCCCAGGTGAACACCGCCACCATCGGTGACGACCCCGCCTACCGCCTCGTCCGGTACGCCGCCAACGGCCGCGTCCTGGGCAGCCTGCCGGTGCCGGCCGGCACCCCGTGGGGTCGCCTGCTCGGCTGATCCCGGCACTCGAACGACGGCGGGCCACACCGACGGGGGGTGGCCCGCCGTCGTGCCGGGAGGTGGACGGCGGCAAGCCGGATCGATGACCTCCGCCACGTTCGCCGGACGGGTGGCAGCGCGGGAACCGACCCGGTGACAAACTGGTCGCCGCAGGCAACGAAGAGTGTGAGGGAGGCGGCGTGCGCTGGCGCAGCTTCGTCGCGGTGGGGGACAGCTTCACCGAGGGCATGGACGACGCGTACCCGGACGGCACCTACCGCGGGTGGGCCGACCTGGTGGCGACCCGGCTGGCCGCCGAGGCCGGGCCGGACTTCGGGTACGCCAACCTGGCGATCCGGGGCCGCCTCTTCCCCAGCGTGGTGGCCGAGCAGGTGCCCGCCGCGCTGGCGATGAAGCCGGATCTGATCAGCTTCGCGGCCGGCGGCAACGACGTGCTGCGCCGTACCTTCGACCCGAACACCCTGGTCACCCGCTTCGACGACGTCGTGCGGCAGCTCCGTTCCGGCGGCGCCGACGTGATCCTGTTCCGGTTCGCCGACGTGATGGCGCGGCTGCCCGGCCAGCGCCTCGTCGCTCCCCGGGTGGAGCTGCTCAACCGGGCGGTCGGCGAGACCGCCGAGCGGCACGGCGCGATCATGGTCGACCTGTACGCCGACGACACCTTCCTCAACCCGATGCTGTGGAGCACCGACCGGCTGCACCTGTCGGCCGCCGGGCACCGGCGGGTCGCCGCGCAGGTGCTGACCGCGCTCGGGGTGGGCTGCGACGAGGAGTGGCTGCTGGTCCCCGAGCAGCCGGCTCCCACGCCCTGGCTGGCCGCCCGCGCCGCCGACCTGCGCTGGGCCGGCCGGCACCTGGCCCCATGGATCAAGCGGCGGCTCACCGGGCGGTCCTCGGGCGACACCGTCACCGCCAAGCGCCCGCTGCTCGGGCCGGTCAGCGACTGACCGTGCGGACCATCCACGCCGCCACGCTGCTGCGGTCGACGCCGGACGACGAGCCGGTCGCCGGCCGCGCGGTGCTCGTCACCGGTAACCGGATCGAGGCGGTCGCGCCGCTGGACGAGCTGACGCAGGCGTACCCGCAGGTGCGGGTGCGGCGGTGGGCCGGCACCCTCGGGCCGGCGCTGGTGCACGACGGGCCCCTGCCGCCGGCACCGAGCCCGCGCGAGCGGGTGCACGCGCTGTTCCGGCTCGGCGTCGCCGCGGTGCTCGCCGCGCACGTCACCGAGCCGGAGCTGCGGGCCGCCGCCGCCCGCAACGACGTCGTGGTGCTCGACCGGGTACGCCCGCCGGCGCTGGTCCCGGCCGGCCGCGCCGACCTGGCCGTCTTCGCTGACGACGGCCGCTGCCTGGCCACCGTGGTCGCCGGGCGGCTGGTGCACCGCCGAGCCTGACCCCGGGCCGGGCCGCCGGGTACGCGTCGATCCTCAGTGGTCGGGTGCCGGCGGTCACATCCGCCGCACCCGATTTCCGATGGCCGGCCGCCGTGCCGGGATCCGGCGTACCTTGGAGATCATGCCTGTGCCGAGCGATCCGAATCCCCGCCTCCAGTCGTACGCCGACCCGCAGCGCCTGGTCACCACCGAGTGGCTGGCCGAGCACCTGGGCGACGAGGGCCTCGTCGTGGTGGAGTCCGACGAGGACGTGCTGCTCTACGACACCGGTCACCTCCCGGGCGCCGTCAAGGTCGACTGGCACACGGAGCTGAACGACCAGGTGACCCGGGACTACCTCGACGCGAAGAGCTTCGCCGAGCTGTGCGCCGCCAAGGGCATCGGCCGGGGCGACACGGTGGTCTTCTACGGCGACAACTTCAACTGGTGGGCCGCGTACGCGCTCTGGGTCTTCTCGCTCTTCGGCCACGCCGACGTACGGCTGCTCGACGGCGGCCGGCAGAAGTGGATCGCCGAGGGGCGGGAGCTGACCCGGGAGAAGGTGACCCGTCCCCGCGCCGAGTACCCGGTGCCGCAGCGCGACGACACGCCGATCCGGGCCTACCGGGAGCAGGTCATGGCGCACGTGGCGGCCGGCCGGCCGCTGGTGGACGTCCGTTCGCCCGGCGAGTACACCGGCGAGATGCTGCACATGCCGGACTACCCGCAGGAGGGCGCGCTGCGCGGCGGGCACATCCCGGGCGCGGTCAACAAGCCGTGGAAGTCGGCCGCCAACGAGGACGGCACCTTCAAGTCCGCCGACGAGCTGCGCGCCATCTACGCCGACCAGCTCGGGCTGAGCCCGTCGGACGACGTGGTGGCGTACTGCCGGATCGGTGAGCGGTCCAGCCACACCTGGTTCGTGCTGCGGCACCTGCTCGGCTACCCGCAGGTGCGCAACTACGACGGTTCGTGGACCGAGTGGGGCAACCTGGTCCGGGCACCCGTCGCCAAGGGCGACCAGCCGGGCGGCATCTGATTCCTCCCGCCGCACCGACGGCCGTGGTCACCGCTGGGTGACCACGGCCGTCGTCGTCACGGGGTAGGTCCGTCCGGGGCCGTCCCGGTCAGGTAGCGCTGGAGGGTGGGGCCGATCCAGGCGACCAGCTCGGCCGGCGTCGCGTCCACCATGGGCGGCAGGCCGACGATGTAGCGGGTGAAGGCCAGGCCGAGGGTCTGGCTGGCGACCAGGCCGGCGCGGCGGGCGGTGGTCGTCGGGTCGGTGCCGAACCGGGCCACGACGGCGGTGAGTTGGTCGGCGAAGATGCCGCGGATCCGCTCGGCGGCACCCGGGTTGGTGCTGGCCGCCCGGAGCAGGGCGGCGAGCGTCTCGTCGCCCTCCCAGCGGTCCAGGAAGTGCCGGACCAGCACCTCGCCGAGCTGCCCGGTCGGCACGTCGGCCAGGTCCGGCAGCCGCAGGTCGAACTCGGCCGCCGCCGCGAACAGCCCCTCTTTGTTGCCGTAGTAGCGCATCACCATCGACGGGTCGATCCGGGCGTCGGCGGCGATGGCGCGGATGGTGGCGCGCTCGTATCCGTCGGCGGCGAACCGTTCCCGGGCGGCGCGCAGGATCGCGGCGCGGGTGGCGTCCGAGCGGCGGGCGGGGGTTGCGGCGGTCATGTCCCCGACTGTATGCCAACAAGCGTTGACACGACGCTTTGACCCGGCCTAGCCTTGCCCACAAGCGTTGGCAAACACTTGTTGGCATAGGAGGTGGGCCATGTTGCCCGAGCGCACCGACGTCCTGGTGGTGGGGGCCGGTCCGACCGGCCTGACCGTCGCCGCCGCCCTCGCCCGGCGGGGGGTCGACGTCACCGTGGTCGACAGCGCCGCACAACCGCCGGTCACCTCCCGGGCCGCCGTCGTGCACGCGTACACCCTGGAGATGCTGGACCGGATCGGTGCCGCCGCGCCGCTGGTGGCCCGGGGAGCGGCGTCGCGCCGGTTCACCGTCCGCGACCGGGACCGGGTGCTGTTCGGCGTCGGCTTCGACGACCTGCCGAGCCGCTACCCGTACGCGCTGCTGGTCTCCCAGGCGGTCACCGAGGCCGTGCTGACCGACCGGCTCACCGTGCTCGGCGGCCGGGTCCACCGGCCGTACGAGGTGAGCAGCCTGGACCGCGACGACGCCGGCGCGGTGGTCGGGTTCGCCGACGGCGGCCGGGTCCGTGCCCGGTGGGTGATCGGTGCGGACGGCATGCACAGCACCGTGCGCGAGCTGGCCGGGATCGGCTTCGGCGGACCGGACGGCCGGGGCGAGTCGTTCGTCCTCGCCGACGTGCGGGTGCGCAGCGTGCTGCCGCGCGACGAGATCGCGCTCTTCCTGGCCCGGCCGGGCCCGCTGGTCTGGGCGCCGCTGCCAGACGGGGTGGTCCGGGTGGTCGCCTCGGTCGCCCAGGCGCCGCACGCGCCGGACGCCGCCTACTTCCAGGCGCTGCTCGACGAGCGCGGGCCGGCCCGGCGGCCGGACCGGGTCACCGACGTGATCTGGAGTTCCCGGTTCCGGATCCACCACCGGGTCGCCGAGACCTACCGCGCCGGCCCGGTGCTGCTGGCCGGCGACGCCGCGCACGTGCACAGCCCGGCCGGCGGGCAGGGGATGAACCTCGGCATCTGCGACGCGGTCGCCCTCGGCGACACCCTCGCCGACGTGTTCGCCCGGCGGACCCGACACCCTGCTCGACGTCGGGCAGTCGTAGACCGTCCAGCCTCCGGACGGGGGCAAGCCCGGCCGGGCCGCCGCCGCTGCCGCCGGCCGAGCCGGGCCAAGCGGTCGAGGTGGACGGGACGGTGAACCGGGCCGGGACGGTGTCGCTGGGTCAGCATCTGGTCCTGGCCGCGGAGATCCCCCGCGGCCGCCGGGTCGGGATCCGCATCGAGCCGGCCACCCTGATGTTCTTCGACCTCGACACCCGCCAGCTGCTGCGGACCCGGCCGAACCCGCTCACCCCAGCCGACATCTCCGGCTGCGTGGTGTCCGCCCGGCGGGACCGCCACCACAGCCCGCGACCGGCCCGGTCCGGGTCCAGCGGCGGGCGTCGAACACCGGCGTGGTCATGGTCGTTGGCCAGAAAGTCGCTCTCGGCCGGATCAACGCCGGAAAGAAGGTCACGATCGAGGTCACCGACACCGAACTGACCATCCACACCGACACCGGACCACACACCGTCCGACGCGTCACCGGCCAGCCCGTCCGTAGGATCAAAGCCCACCGACCCCGCAAGGTCGCCACCGAAACCTAGACCAACCGTCAAGCAACAGCTGGGACGGAAACGTCGATCATCCGGTGTGACTAAGGGACGTCTCGTAACTCAGTGAAGGCGTTGTCCGTGACCGGGTCGGTGCTCACCTGACGAGGGCGATGTTGTGGAGATGGGCGATGGCTGAAGCGGTGTCGGTCAATGTGCTGGCAGC
>NZ_JAEVHN010000162.1:0-11284 GCF_016803375.1 Micromonospora sp. 4G55 | reverse complement strand
GCCGGTCGCGGCGATCACGTCGTCGCCGACCGCCACCAGCACGTGCGGGGCGTCCAGGTCGATCCCGAGCCGGCGGGCCCGGCTGCGCAGCGCGTCGGTGTCCCGCAGCGGCCGGGCGATCAGGTCGTCGAGCAGCTCGCCGCGCACCCGCCCCTCGGCCTCGGCGACCGTACGCCGGAACAGCAGCAGCAGCGCGGTCACCAGCGCGGCCCGCTCCAGGATGCGCTGGTCGGCGTCGACCAGGTCGTCGTCCGGGCGCAGCACCAGCGCGCCCAGGTTCTCCGCGCCGGCGACCACGGCGGCGTACCAGAGCGGGCCCCGGCGCACGCTGCGCCCCTCGGTACGCGACGCGGCCACCGCCTCGACCATGTCCGCCCGGTCCGGCTCCTCGATCTCGCCGACCCGGGCCAGCAGCCGTCCCTCGGCGTCCAGCGCCAGCAGCGCGCCGCCCAGCACCTCGGTGACCGCCGCCGCGACGTCCTCCACCCCGCCGCCGCGGAGCACCAGCGCGGTCATCCGGTCGTGGGCGGCGGCGGCCCGCTCCACCGAGCTGCTGTGCGCCCGGATGGTGGTGTTGGCCGCGGACAGCTCCTCCAGCGCCGAGCGGGTCTCGGCGAGCAGCCGCGCGGTGTCAATCGCCACCGCGGCGTGCGCGGCCAGCGACACCAGCAGGGCCACCTCCTCGCGGACGAACGGGCGGGCCGAGCGGTTTGCGGCGTAGAGCACGCCGATCGAGGTCGAGCCGAGTCGCAGCGGCACCCCGAGGATGGCCACCAGCCCCTCCTCGCCCACCCCGGCGTCGATCTCGCCGGTGTGGTGGAAGCGGTCGTCCTCCGGATAGTTGGCGGTGACGTACGGGGCGCCGGACTGGGCCACCAGGCCGCCGAGACCGGCGCCCATCGGGAGCCGCAGCCGCTGGAACCGGGCCGAGACCGAGCCGTCGGTGACCCGCATGTAGGTGTCGCCGCGCTCGTCGTCGTCGAGGGTCATGTAGGCGACGTCGGCGCCGAGCAGGTGCCGGGCCCGGTGCACGATGGCCCGCAGCACGTCGTCCAGGTCGCGCAGGCCGGCCAGGTCGCTGACGGTGTCGTACAGGCCGGAGAGTTCGGTCTCCCGGCGGCGGCGGCGTTCCAGCAGCGCGCGGACGCGCAGCGCCACCGTCTTGGCCTGTTCGAGTTCGGCCAGCCGGTCGGCGGGCAGCCCGGCGGCCCGGGCGGCGATCAGCGGGCCCTCGAACTCGACCGCAGCCGCCTCCCGGGCGAGCAGCTCCAGGAACTCGACCGGCGACGACATGACGCTCATTGTGCGCGGTGCCACTAGTTCGCCGTCCAGCCCCCGTCGAGGGCGATGGAGGCCCCGGTGATGAAGGCCGCCGGCGGTGAGCAGAGATACGCCAGCAGCTCGGCGACCTCGTCCGGCTCGATCAGCCGCTTGATCGCGGCCCGGGCCAGCATGATCTTCTCGATCACCTCGTCCTCGCCGATGCCGTGGCTGGCCGCCTGGTCGGCGATCTGGCTCTCCACCAGCGCGGTGCGGACGTACGCCGGGTTGATGCAGTTCGCGGTGACCCCGTGCGCCGCGCCCTCCAGGGCCACGACCTTGGACAGCCCCTCCAGGGCGTGCTTGGCCGACACGTACGCCGCCTTGTACGGCGACGCGCGCAGCCCGTGCACCGAGGAGATGTTGACGATCCGGCCCCAGCCCCGGGCGTACATGTGCGGCAGCGCCCGTCGGATGATCTGGAACGGCGCCTCCACCATCACCCGGTGCAGGTGGGAGAAGCGCTCGGTGGGGAAGTCCTGCACGGGCGCGACGTGCTGGAGCCCGGCGTTGTTGACGACGATGTCGACGTCGGCGTCGAGCCGGTCCACCGCCGCCAGGTCCGACAGGTCGACCCCGTCCGCGCGGGCACCGGCCTCGGCGGCCACCGCCTTGGCCGCCTCGAGGTTGCGGTCCACCACCAGCACCTTCGCGCCGGCCTCCGCCAGGCGCAGGGCGCAGGCCCGCCCGATGCCACTGCCACCACCGGTCACCAGGGCGCTACGACCGGAGAGGTCGACGTGTACGACGTGGGGGACCGCCACGGGTTCTGCCGTCATGGCGCAAGAAGTTACGAGCTGTGTGGCCGGCGGCACATGGGGCAGCGACACATACTCGACCGCCGGTCTGTGTGGGAGTGCCGGCACCGGCCCGGCAACGGGTGACCCGGCCGCGTCGCGTACCGGAACTGTCGGCGGTGGGTGGCACCCTCGCCTCCGGGTGACAGCACCGAGCCGGCCACCCCTCGGCCGGCTCGGCGGACGGGAGGTGCAGATGGCGAGGCACGTGCCGCCGGGCGGCCCCGGCGAGCCCCTGACGGGCGGGCCTGCCTTCCGGGCGACGCTGGTCCGCTGGCCGGGCGCGGGCGGGTGGGTCTTCGCCCCGGTGCCCGACGCCCACGCGCCGGGCGCCGCCGGTCCGTTCGGCCGGGTGCCGGTGACCGCCACCGTGGACGGCCGCACCTGGTCCACCAGTGTCTGGCGGGACCGGGCGGCGGGGCTGGCTGCTGGCGGTGCCGGCGCGGATCCGCGGCGGCAAGGACGACGGGGACGTCGTCACCGTCGCCGTCGAGGTCGACCACGCCCGGATGTAGCGGCGTGGTCCAGGCCACCGCGACGCGCCGGTACGGCCGGCGTGTCCCCCGGGATGCCGGGCCGGGCCGACCAGTAGGGTGTCGAACACACGTACTGCTGGCGGCTGGGGGAGGAGGCGGCGTGCGGGTGCTCGGCGTCGACCCGGGGCTGACCCGGTGCGGAGTCGGCGTGGTCGAGGGCGTGCCGGGACGGCCCTGCACCCTGGTCGCCTACTACGTCGTCTACACCGACCCGGCCGACGAGCTGGCGCTGCGCCTGCTGCACCTGGACCGGTCGCTGACCGACCTGGTCGCCGAGCACCGGCCGGACGCCGTCGCCGTCGAACGGGTCTTCAGTCAGCACAACGTCCGCACCGTGATGGGCACCGCCCAGGCCAGCGGGATCGCGGTGCTCGCCGGGGCGCGCGCCGGACTGCCGGTGCAGACGTACACCCCGAGCGAGGTGAAGGCGGCCGTGACCGGTTCCGGTCAGGCCGACAAGCGGCAGATGACCACGATGGTGACCCGGCTGCTGCGGCTGCCCGAGCCGCCGAAGCCCGCCGACGCGGCCGACGCCCTGGCCCTGGCCATCTGCCACGTGTGGCGCGGCGGCACCCGGTCGAAGCTCGCCGCCGCCGCCGACCGGGCACGACGAGGAGGAACGCGATGATCGCCAGCGTGCGCGGCACGGTGACCGCGACCGGTCCGGACCACGCGGTGGTGGAGGTGGGCGGGATCGGCCTGGCGGTGCAGTGCGCCCCGGGCACGCTCGCCGACCTGCGGGTCGGCCAGCCCGCCCGACTCGCCACCAGCCTGGTCGTCCGGGAGGACTCGCTCACCCTCTACGGCTTCCCCGACGATGACGCCAAGCAGCTGTTCGAGCTGCTCCAGACGGCCAGCGGGGTCGGTCCCCGGCTGGCCCAGGCGGTGCTCGCCGTGCACACCCCGGACGCGATCCGCAAGGCCATCGCCAACGCCGACACCGCCGCGCTGACCCGGGTGCCGGGCATCGGCAAGAAGGGCGCCGAACGCCTGGTCCTGGAGCTGCGCGACCGGATCGGCCCGGTGCCGGTCGGCGCCGACGGCGCGGCCGGGGTCACCGGCGGGGCCTGGCCGGAGCAGGTCCGCCAGGCGCTGGTCGGGCTGGGCTGGACGGCGGGGCAGGCCGACCAGGCGGTGGCGGCGGTCGCGGAGAGCGTCGACGGGGAGACCCCGCCGGTGCCGGTCCTGCTGAAGCAGGCGATCCGACTGCTGGGCCGTACCCGATGAGCGCGCGCACGGAGGTGGCCCGGTGACCGGCGACGGCCTGGTTTCGGCGTACGTCAACGACGCCGAGCTGGACGCGGAGGCCAGCGTCCGGCCGAAGCGGCTCGCGGAGTTCATCGCCCAGCACCGGGTCCGCGACCAGCTCGACCTGCTGCTGCAGGGCGCGATGCGGCGCGGCTCCCCGCCGGACCACATCCTTTTGTCGGGGCCGCCCGGCCTCGGGAAGACCACGCTCGCCAATATCGTGGCCGCCGAGCTGGGCGCCGGCATCCGGGTGACCAGCGGCCCGGCCATCGAGCGGTCCGGCGACCTGGCGGCCATCCTGACCAGCCTCGCCGAGGGCGACGTGCTCTTCATCGACGAGATCCACCGGATCGCCAAGCCGGCGGAGGAGCTGCTCTACAGCGCGATGGAGGACTTCCGGGTCGACGTGGTGGTGGGCAAGGGGCCCGGCGCGACCGCGATCCCGCTGGACGTCGAGCCGTTCACCCTGGTCGGCGCGACCACCCGCTCGGGTCTGCTGACCGGGCCGATGCGGGACCGGTTCGGCTTCGTCGCGCACCTGGACTTCTACGCCCCGGCCGACCTGGAGGCGCTGCTGCACCGTTCGGCGCGGATCCTCGGCGTGCCGATCACCGACGACGGGGCGACCGAGATCGCGGGCCGCTCCCGGGGCACCCCCCGGATCGCCAACCGGCTGCTGCGTCGGGTGCGGGACTTCGCCGAGGTCCGGGCCGAGGGCGTGGTCAACCTGGAGACCGCCCGGGCGGCCCTGACCGTGTACGACGTGGACGCCCTCGGTCTGGACCGGCTGGACCGGGCCGTGCTCACCGCGCTGGTGGACTCGTTCCGGGGCGGCCCGGTCGGGCTCTCCACCCTCGCGGTGGCGGTGGGGGAGCAGCCGGACACCGTCGAGGAGGTCTGCGAGCCGTTCCTGGTCCGGGCCGGTCTGCTCGCCCGGACGCCCCGCGGGCGGTGGCCACCGAGGCCGCCTGGCACCATCTGGGCCGTACGCCGCCAAATGGTACATTTGGTGCCGAGGCCCCTTCCGTGCCCGATCTGTTCTCCGCCGCACCGGATCAGCCGTGATGTGAACGTGATCTGTACCGCATTCGGCGTTCTCAGGTGCAGGGATTAGACTCGCCGCGGTCTGTACAGGACGTGAGAATCCGCCTCCGCTCCGGCACCCCTCGTGCCGATCCGGAGGCCAATGGGAAGGTCACACACCGTGGTTTACGCAGCAGCGGGCGGCGGGGGAGTCGGCGGTCTCACGCCGATCCTCATGATCGCCCTGCTCTTCGGCGTCATGTACTTCATGATGATCCGCCCGCAGCAGAAGCGGCGGCGCGAAGCCGAGGCCATGCAGTCCGCGCTGGCCCCGGGTGACGAGGTCGTCACCATCGGCGGGCTCTACGGCACGGTCACCGGTGTGTCCGATGACACCGTGCTGCTCGAGGTCGCCCCCGGCGTCCAGACCCGCTACGCCCGGCCGGCCATCGCCCGGGTGGTCAACCAGGTCGAGCGCACCGAGTCGACCGAGCCGGTCACCGAGGAAGCGGCGGACGCCGTCAAGGAGTGAAACGCCCCGCCCGCCCTCCGGACGGAGCGGCGGGCGGACCGCGACAACTGAACAGGTGGGTCGACGCCCGACGCCGGCACGCGCCCCCGACCGACGCCCCCGCGTCGGTGGCGGTACGTCGTGTCGACCGCCGGCTGCCGACCCCGCAGAGCACGTCGGCCCGGACCCCCGGCCCGACATTCGCCGCCCGCACCGGCGGCGCGACCGTTACAGGGAGACAGGACAGCCGTGGCACCACCTCAGGGACAGATGCGCCCCGGGCGGCAGCTCGCCGTACTCGGGCTCATCTTCGTCGTCCTCTATCTTTTGGTGTTCTTCTCGGGCGGCGCCAGCGGCGGCTGGAAGGACCGGCTGGAGCCCCGGCTCGGCCTGGACCTGATCGGCGGCACCCGGCTGACGCTCGAGGCCACCAACAGCATCGACGGCAAGCCGCCGACCTCGGAGAACCTCGAAGAGGCGCGGCAGATCATCGAGAGCCGGGTCAACGCCTACGGCGTGGCCGAGGCCGAAGTGGTCACCGAGGGCGACCGGAACATCGTCATCTCCCTGCCCGGCCAGAACCGCGAGCTGACCGACGTCGGCAGCGCGGCGGAGCTGCGCTTCCGCAAGGTGCTCAAGGCCGCGGACGGCAGCGGCGCGGCCACCGCCCCGACGGCCGACCCGCCCGTCGCGCGGCGCCAAGGAACGCCGGCTGGCGGAGAAGAAGCGCCAGTCGCAACGCAAGCGGGACCGCCGCGTCGACGGCGACTGAGCGGGAAATCCGGTGTGCCGGCGCGGCAGCGGTGCCTAGGCTGCCAGCATGTCCACCGACTCCCTCGTCACGCTGCACGGTCGTTCGCTGCTCGCCTGCGCCCCCGACGGGCCCCGGCTGTGCGGGGGCGGCGACGCGCTGGACGTGATCGGCGAGGCGCTCGGCCAGCGGGCGGAGCTGGTGGTGCTGCCGGTACGGCGGCTCGCCGACGAGTTCTTCACGCTGCGCACCGGGGTGGCCGGTGAGCTGGTGCAGAAGTTCGTCAACTACCGGCTGCCGGTGGTGGTGGTCGGTGACATCTCCGCGCACGTCGCGCGCAGCACCGCCCTGCGGGACTTCGTGACCGAGTCCAACCGCGGTCGCCAGCTCTGGTTCGTCGAGACGATGGCGGAGCTGGAGGAGCGGCTGAGTCCTGCGGCGTGAACCGGCGAGCGCCCGACTGAATGGCGGGAGGGCGTTGAGCCGCGCCCGGCAGTCTGCTGGGAATGGCCGCGGGAGCAACAGGACCATCAGCCCGGCTGGCTCTCCGCCACCCACGGCCTGGAACGCCGAGCTGGCCCAGGCCGGACGGCTGTCACCGCCCGCAAGGTGAGCTGGACGGGACGGGCCCCGCCGGGTGCGGCGGGACCCGTCAGCCCAGCGCGTTCAGCAGCGTCGTCGACACCGGCGGCTCGGGGCGGCCGAACCCTTCGGGAGCACGGATTTACAGACGAAATCTCAGCCGAAACCGACAACCTTGTGTTCGTCGAGCTCGATGCCGTAGCGCCTGTACACCTTCGTGGTGTTCTCGCTCGTCAGCTGCCGCTCCTCAAAGCCGAGAATGGCGGCGATCCGCAGCACCTCCTCCGGCGAGGACGCCTCGATCTCCAGGTATGGCGGGATCATCGGCCACTCGTCAATCTCCAGCTCGGCACCGTCGAGGAGGAAGCTCGTCCGGCGATTCTCCTGGTACGACTTGGGGTGAAAACCGAGAAGCCCGAGAAGCTCGTTCGTCGAATCCAGGCTGTCAACCGCGACCTCGACCTCGTACGTGCCATCGATTCCGTCGTGGGTGATCTCCTTGACGGCCAGCGTCGTTCTCGCTCCCGTGTCACGTAGGCGGATCCACCTGCTCTGATCGCCCGGCGCTATGTCGTAGACATAGCGTCTCTGGAGCGCGTCGGCCGACCCACCGGCCGCCCTTGGAGAGGATCAGCTCAGCCACTTCTGCGGGGTCGATGTCGAGTACCTTGGCCTCGTACTCTGCGGGCATGAGGTCTTCCTCTCACGACTGCTGATCTGTTGACAGTTGACGGTACTCGGCATCGCGAAGTGCCAAGACCTCACAGTGCAGGTCGTTGCCCACGAATTCCTCGACGGGCAGGCAGAGGTCCATGCGCTGGATACACACCCCTACCTGGTAGCCCCCAGCCCCGTTTCGGTAGAGACGCACGCCGTAGAACCCCTCTTGGCAGTCGGTGTCGTTGTTGAAGCGGCATCCCGAGCAGGTTACCGGAAGCCGGACACGTCGAATCCGTTTGGCCCATACGGTGCGACCGTCAGGCAGGCTGTAGGACGTCCGACTGCCGGACACTCCCGCGGTCACGTGCTGCTCCGCCGGTTCTGCTCCCAGGTCGTCGAGAATGCGATCGATTGCGTCGATCGACTCCAAACCATGGTCAAGGGAGTTCAGCAGGCGCACGGAGAGCCGGGGTGAGTAGTCCTCCAGCAGGCGCATCACCCTGGGAGCGTGGGTGTAGTCCGGTACGACGATGTTGGCGCTGGCGCGAACGCCGAGGCGGTCGGCCATGGAAACCGAGTCTTTCAGCGCGAGGAGCTTCCGTTCGGCTCGGCGCACGTTGGCAAACCGCGAGTGCTGAACCTCCGCGAGTTCCTCTGCAGTGGTGCCGAAGATGCTGAAGTTGATCCGGTTCAGGCCGGCCTGAACGCAGTCCTCCAGCACGGCTGCTCCCCGTTCACCGTTCGAGGTCACGCAGACCCTTAGACCAGCGTTCGTGCCGGCGCGGACGATCTCCCCGAGGCGGTGATGCAGGGTGGGTTCCCCACCTGTCAAATGCAGTTCGTTCAGTTGCAGTGCATCACGCAGCACCGCCAAGGTGGAAGCTAATTCGGCGTCGGGGATGACCGCGGAGGGTAAGAAGGCGGCTCCGTTCGTGGCTAGGTAGATCGACACGCGCCCGGACGCCCCGCCCGAGAAGTAGCTGCCGTCGGCTCGGACATTGTCAGTAACGACCGGGGTCCCCTCGTTATGGCAGAAGGTGCAAGTCAAGCCGCAACTGTCGATGACCTTCAGGCGGAGAGTTCGGTCGCTGTGCACGACGGTCGGAATGGCTGGTTCCGTTCTTGCCCCCGCCCCTGACAGCCGGCAGCCGGTGGTACGTTCAGTGATCATGCAAAGGTCCCCTCGAATCCCCGGCGCATAGCTGGACGCGCGCCGAATCTGTGCAGGACGTTGTCGCCCTGCACGGGTGTCTCCAGCTGTGCGGGCCTTCCTTCGCGCTGGTTCGCACGCGCCGCATCAGCTGGACAACAGCGTCAGGGATCGGCGAGGATCGTTGGGCCGATGATTGTTTCCCGCTGTTGCCCAATATCGTGATGACCGAAGAAGCTCTCCCGCTCGGCGGGATACTCAGGAGCGCCCGTGAGGCGGCCGGGTGGAGCCTGTCTCGGATGGGGCGGGTCACCGGCTTCAGCAAGCCGTACCTGTCAAAGCTGGAGACCGGCGAGAAAGAGGTCAGGGCCTGGCATATCGAGGCGTACGACAAGGCGCTGGGAGGTGACTCCGTGCGTCGCCGGGCGCTACTCGTGATGGGGGCCGGCATGGTCTCTCGGACGCTGTGGGCCGAGCTCGACACGCCCAGTACGCCACCGTCTCGACTTGTCGCGCCTGATCTGGCCGCTCTAGAGGCGTCGGCCGACATGTTGACAGGTCTTGGCTTGCAGCACGGAGGACGAGCCTCAGCTCCGGCGGCACGCGGCCAACTCAGATATGCGGTCAGCCTGTTGCATCTGGACATGCCGGAGAGGCTGAGGGCTCGTCTGCTGGCGGCCGTCGCTCGTCTCGCTGATCGCGCCGCATGGTCGATGGCCGACAGTGGGCAGGCGAAGCGCGCGGAGAAGATCTACGACTTCGCGCTCACCGTGAGCCCTGACCCTGTCCAGCGCTGGCTCAGCCTCGTGAACCTCGCCAATCTCCGGCTTGAAGAAGACCAACCGTGCCGCGCGCTGGACCTCCTCGAGCAGACCGAGCCCGATCTGCCGGTACTCCGCTTCCTGACGCACTCCGCTCAGGCGCACGCTCACGCACGCATCGGCGACTTCGGGCGAACCCTGCGGCATATCGAGACAGCCGACTCAGCGCACGCTGCCGTCGACCTCGAAGACCTTCCGCCAGCGGTCCGGCCCTACGCCTCCGGCCATCAGGCGCACGCACATTCAGCCGCAGGCCGGGCGCTCCATGTGCTGGCGCAGGCCGGGCGCCCAAGGGCGGCCCCGCTCGCCGCAGAGCGGCTCGAAGCGGCTGTCGATGCCTTCGGGCCGGAGCGCGCACGGGCTATAGCTAGCTGCCGGAGGCGGCTGGCCGCCCTGCCGTGAACTGACCAAGAGCATGCTCGCAGTAGCCGATCAGGCGTTGACGGAGCGCGCCGGCGCGCGCCGCGAAGTCACGCTGACACCGGACATACTCGGCCCGTCCCTCGGGCGTCTCGATGGGCAGGAAATCGAGCCCGATGCTTGTCAGATCGTATGGACTGGCCCGCATGTCAAGCGTCCGAATCTCCTTGGCCAGCTCGAAACAGTCGGCGATGAGCTCGCTGGGAACGAGCGGCGCCAGCTTGTAGGCCCAACGATAAACGTCCATGTTCGCATGTAGGCACGCTGGCTGATCATGCTCGTGTTGCGTCTCGCGGGTCGGCTGGAGCACGTTCAGGGGACGGGCCGCCGGAGTGAAGAAGCGGAAGGCATCGAAATGACTGCACCGGACGGCCAACTCGTCGACAAGAGCGGCTGTCGCTTCCGCGCCGAGCCGCAACGGAAGGACGTTGTGGCGCAGCTCGGCCTGCGTCTGCCGGTAGACCATCGCCCACTCGTGCATCCCGAAGCAACCGAAGTGCGGCGGCCTGGTGGCGGTGGAGACGAGCAGGCGATGGATCCACTCCACAGATTCCCGGCGCCGTTCCAGTACGGCCAGCACGTCCAGCTGGGCTGCGCCGTGCTCGTCGCTGACGTAGAAGGCCCCGAACTCCTCGGGCCTTGCGTCCTGTAGTAGGAATCCTGGGCCGGGTTGCCACCGCCGAAACTGGGCCGGCCGGTAGTTGTAGTAGGTGAGGAGGAACTCCTCAATCGATTGCCGGCCGTGCCTTGCTCGCTTCGCAAGGTGATCACCCAGCAAGCTGTCCCCCCGGGCGACGTGCGCGGCGCGGCGGGCCTGCCAGTCGGCCGCGTCGAGGGCGGCGGGTGCGAGGGCGGCGGTCACGGACTAAAGGGTACGACCGCCGCCCAGCCGCCGGTCAGGGCACGTCCACCCGGACCCCGGCGGAGAAGACCCCGCTGCGCAGCTCCAGCTGCTTCGGCTTCTGCGCGCCGTTGACCGTGAACACCAGCGGCAGCACCACCCGGTTGCCGGCCGCGACCGGCTGAGCGAAGACGTCCCGGCCCAGGTTCGCCAGCCGGGTGGCCGGCTCGTCGGTGCTGACCCAGTTGCCCCCGGGCAGGTAGGCGCGCTGGAGTTGGCCGTGCCACACCTGCTGCTCGGGCGTGACGTTGCGCACGCCGACGGTCGCGTGGCACCGGCGGCTCGTCGCGCCGGCCGTCTCGCAGGCCACCCGGTAGACGGTGAACTCGAACGCGTTCTCGCGCAGCGGCACGCCGACGCTGCCGGTGGCGCCGCGGCCCATCCAGGCACCGCTGGTCGGCTGCTTGGTGGTGTCGATCGCGGCGACCCGCTGGGTGGCCGTCCACGCGGCGGCGAAGACCACCCCCCGGCTGCTCACGCCCCGCCGGGGCGCCGTGCTACTGGACGGCACCGCCATCCGTGACCTGCCCACCCGAGAGGTGGCCCGCCGGCTGGGTGTGCTGC
>NZ_JAEVHN010000161.1:0-11301 GCF_016803375.1 Micromonospora sp. 4G55 | reverse complement strand
CGGCCCGCAAGCTCAAGCGGTTGCAGCAAGACCTGTCCCGCAAGACCAAGGGATCGAACAACCGCAAGAAGGCCGTCGTGAAGGTCGCTCGGGCGCATGCCCAGGTGGCCGACACTCGGCGGGACTGGCAGCACAAGCTGTCCACGGCGATCATCCGCGACAATCAAGCGGTGTTCGTCGAGGACCTGTGCGTCGTCGGTCTCGGCCGGACCCGGCTCGCCAAGTCCGTGCACGACGCGGGGTGGGCCAGCTTCACCGCCATGTTGGAGTACAAGGCCGCCCGGTACGGGCGCACCTTCGCCCGGGTGGATCGGTTCTTCCCATCCACCCGGAGGTGCTCGGACTGCGGCCGGATCAACGACAAGATGGCGCTCGACGTCCGAGCGTGGGACTGCCCGTGCGGCAGCACCCACGACCGGGACGTCAACGCGGCCATGAACGTGCTCGCGGCGGGACGCGCCGAGAGCCTAAACGCCTGTGGAGCGCAGGTAAGACCGGCACCCGTGCCGGCACCGCGCCGGGAAGCAGGAATCCGCCCGGACGCCGCGTGTTCCACGCGCAGCGCGGAGGGAACCTCCGTCCTTCAGGGCGGAGAGATCGTCAACGCGGTAACCCGCTGGTCCCATCTTCTTCGCCGCCTTCGTCCCGGTGGCGTACCTGGCGCTGATCGTGTACATGGTGGTCGCCAAGGTCTCCGACAGCGTGCCCGACCACCGCGGCGGCGGCGACGCCGCCCTGGTCGGCGGCATCGCGGCGCTCATCGTCTTCCTGGCGGCGCTCGCCGGCGACGGCAAGGGGCTGCCGATCCGGCCAAGGGGCCGGCGCTGCTGTACGACCTGGTCGCGGCGGCACAGAACCACATTCCGAACAGCGGCTTCATCGTGGCCTTCGGCATCCTGCTCATCGGCATGATCGCAGGGCTGGAGGGGTCGGGCTTCTCCGGCCTGCCGCTGACCGGATCGCTGGCGGGCAGTCTCGGTCCGGCCGCCGGGATCAGCTCCGAGACGCTCGCCGCCGTCGGTCAGATGGGCAACATCTGCTCCGGTGGGGGGACGCTTGTCGCCTGGTCCTCGCTCATCGCCGTCGCCGGCTTCGCCCGGGTGCCGGTGATCGACCTCGCCCGCAGGTGTTTCATCCCGGTGGTCAGCGGGCTCGTCGTGGGGGACCATCTTCGCCGTGGTCTTCTTCCCGTAGGCCTCGGCAACGGCACGTGCGGAGGCGGCGGGACGTGCTCGCCACCTGCGCACGTGCCGTCACCAGCTTGGCGGTGAACCCTACGGCGAGTCACAGTCACCTCCAGCCGCTTGCCGCCCACCCGAGCCGGCAGCCGGGCGGGTCGGCGATGGAGATCACCCTGAACCGGCTCAGTCGCCGGTCACGGCGACGGTGAGCTCCACCTCGACCGGCGCGCCGGACGGCAGGCTCGCCACCCCGACGGCCGAGCGCGCGACCGCGCCGCGTTCGCCCAGCCAGTCCCGCAGCACCTCCGACGCACCGTCGGCGACCGCGGAGTGCTGCGTGAAGTCGGGACGGCAGGCGACGTACACGGTCATCCGCAGGCACCGCCGCACCCGGTCCAGTCCGCCGACCGCCTCGGCCACCGCGGCGACGGCGTTGCCGGCCGCGAGGCCTGCTGCGGCGCGCGCTCGGCCACGGTCAGATCCGCCGCCCACCAGGCCGCGCACGGCCAGCCGGCCGTCCACCCGCGGCGTCATGCCCGCCGTGTACGCGGTGCCCGCGTGCACCACCACCGGCACGTAGTGGCCCTGCGGGGCCGAGGGTGCCGGCAGGGTCCCCCGGGCGGCTGGTTCAGCCACCGAGCACCACCCCGTCCTGCCGGGGGTCGGCGCCCCCGGTGAGGCAGCCGAGCCGCTCGTCCACCGAGACCACGAGGGCGCTCCCGCCCGCGTCCCACGGCCCCACCACCCGGACCGGGTGCCTGGCGGCGCGCAGCCCCGCGAGAGTCCGCTCCCCCAGCCGCGACTCGCAGATCAGCTCGTCGGGTGCCCCCACCACGTCCGCGTCGCTGCCCGGAAACACGGTGAACCGCGGCGCCGACACCGCCTCCTGCGGGTCCAGGCCATGGTCGATCAGGTGCGACAGCACCTGCATGTTCCACTGCACCTGTCCGTCACCACCGGGCGTGTTGCCGACGTGCCGTAGGGCTCCCCCGGCGTCGGTGACCAACCAGGCGTGGCAGGTGTGCAGTGGACGGCGCCGCGGTCGTACCTGATTCGGGTGGCCCTCCACCAGGTAAGCGCCGCGCCCCAGCCGGTTGTTGAGCACGATGCCGGTGCCCGGGATGGTGATTCGGGCGCCGAAGGTGAAGGCGAGCGAGTGGATGAAGCTGACGGCACGGCCGTCGCCGTCGACCGCGACGGTCGTCGTGGTGTCCCCGTCCGGCGTCAGCCCGGCCGTCGCGAGCGGACGCCGTCCGGCGGCCAGCCTCGCCCGCACGTCCGCCACGGCCTCGGGCCGCAGCAGCGTCTGCCAGGCGTCCGTGTCGGCGCCGCACCGTTCCCAACGGTCCCGGAAGGCCTGCCGGGCCGCTCCAACGAGCCAGCCGACCGCGTCGGCGCTCAGCCAGGGCAGCCCGGAGAGCATCCCGTCGCACACGGCCGCCTGCTGCAGCACCATCCAGCCCGGCGTGGGCAGCGGTGTCGCGTGCACGACCAGGTCGCCGTACCGCCCGGCGATCGCCTCGCCCTCGAGCGCGACGCCGGAGGCCATCCACTCGTCGCCGCTGAACGGAGCGCCTGCTGCGGCCAGCGCGGCCACCGCGCGATCGGCCAGTTCGCCGGTGTAGAGAGCGCGGGGATCGGCCGCGAGCAGCCGCAGCGAGTCGGCGAGTTCCGGCTGCGCGAGCCGTTCGCCGACCTGCGGCGCCCGATCGTTGCGCAGGAACGTCCGTCGGGCCCCCTCGTCGGCTCGCAACTGCGCCTCGTGCTCGAGGATGTCCGCGCGGTTCTTGCGAGTGCAGGGCAGGCCGCGTTCGGCCGCCGCGATGGCCGGCGCCCACAACTCGGGGAGGCTGCGCGTCGCCCCGCGGGCGTGCAGCGCGGCGATCGCGGTCACCGCACCCGGAGCCGCCACGGCGAGCGCCCCGGTGAGGGGAATCGCGGACAGGCCCCGCGTGCGGTAGAACTCCAGGTCGCCGCCGTCCGGCCCGTACCCGCTGCCGTTGATCGTCCACACCGACCCGTCGGGCTCCCGGACCACGGCGAAGGCGTCGCCGCCGACGCCGCACTGGCCTGGCAGCGCCAGCCAGGACATCGCGGCCATCGCGACGGTCGCGTCGATCGCGGTGCCGCCCTCGGCGAGCACGCGATGACCGACGGCGCTGACTGCGGGATGGCTCGAGGCCGCCATGTGTTCACCGGCGAGGACCGCGTTGCGGGTCGGCGCTGGCCATTCCGCGTTCATCTCCGTCATTTGACCGGCTTGCGTCGGCGCGGGCCGCCGGTCGCGATGTCCTCTGGCGTCACGCCCACGTAGATCTGCCCGTCCTCTTCCCGCACCGGGAACGTCTTGATCGGTTCGGTGGCGGGCGGGCAGACCGGCTCGCCCGTCTCGAGATCGAAGACGCTGCCGTGGCAGGAGCAGCCGATGCCGTCGTCGACCAGCTTGCCCGAGGACAGCAGGCAGTCCAGGTGGGTGCAGTAGTTCGACGTCGCGTACGCCTTGCCCTGGGAGCGGGCGACGCACAGTTCCAGGCTGTCGGCGTAGAAGCGGCGAACGTACCCGTCGGGCACCTGACCGGAGCGGGCGACGCACACGAATGTGACGGCGCCCGGCTTCGCTTGCGGGTGCGCGGTGCCGGCGGCCTCGGGCGTGCTCATGAGCTTACGTAAACGGTCTTGTCGACGGTGTAGAAGTGCATCATCGTCTCCCCTGCCTGTTCCTTGAACGTCTGGGTGCTGGAGTTCTTGAGCCCACCGAAGGGCGCGTTCATCGCCATGCCGGTGGTGGGCTGGTTGACCTTCACCAGGCCGCTGTCGACCCGGCGGGCGAAGCCGAGCGCGCGGCCCAGGTCACGGGTGACGATCCCGGCTGACAAGCCGTACGCCGTGTCGTTGGCGACGCTGATCGCCTCGTCGAGCGAGTCGACGCGCAGCACGCCCAGGACCGGGCCGAAGATCTCCTCCTGCGCCAGCCGCGAGGACGGGTCGACATCGGTGAAGACCGCCGGGCGGACGAAATTGCCGTGTTCCAGGCCCGGGCCGAGCGGCTCGTCACCGGCGCGGAGGCGGGCGCCGGCGGCCGCCGCGAGCTCGAGGTGGTGCCGGGTCTTCTCCCGTTGCGCGCGGGTCGCCAGCGGGCCCATCTGCACGCCGTCGGAGAGTCCGTCGCCCACCCGGCGGGCGCGGGCGAGTGCGACCACCCGCTCGACGAGCGCGTCGTGCACCGCGTCGTGGACGATCAGGCGGCTGGTGCCGGTGCACGCCTGGCCGCTGAGGCCGAACGCCCCGCGGACCACGATGTCGGCCGCCCGGTCCAGGTCGGCGTCCTCCAGCACGATCACCGGGTTCTTGCCGCCCATCTCCAGTTGGCAGCGCTGGCTGGGTCCGACCGCGCGGTGGATGCTCGCCCCGACGTCGTACGAGCCGGTGAAGGTCACCGCACCCACCCGCGGATCCGCGACCAGTGCTGCCCCGGCCTGCCCGCCACCCTGCAGGAGGGCGAGCGCACCGGCCGGGACACCCGCCTCGAGCAGCGCCTCGACCAGCCGCTGCCCCATCAACGGGGTCACCTCGCTTGGTTTGAACACCACCCCGTTGCCCGCCGCCAAGGCGGGGCCGAGCTTGCGGGACGGGATGTTCAGCGGGAAGTTCCAGGGCGTGATGGCCACGACGACCCCGACGGGTTCCCGGGAGGTGTAGACGAGACTGCCGTCGCCCGTGGCGTACGTGCGGCCCGCGACGCGCAGCGCCTCACCCGCGTAGAAGCGGAGGTTCGACGGGGTCCGGCGGGTCTCGGTGAGCGCCTCGGTGAGCGTCTTGCCCTCCTCACGGACCAGTTCCCGGGCGAGGTGCTCGGCGCGGGCGGCAAGGATGTCCGCGGCCCGGTGCAGGACCTCCGCCCGCGCCTCCGGACCGCGCTGCGCCCATTCCCGGTAGCCGGCCGCGACCGCGGAGACCGCGTCGTGGGCGTCCTTCGCGTCGGAATCCGGGAAGACGGCGACGATTTCGCGCTCGTCAGCGGGGTTGCGGCGCTCGCGGGTACGCCCGCTGGCCGAGCCCACCCACTCGCCACCGATGAGGTTGCCTTTCACAGTTGTTCCTCCAACGCCGTCAGTTCGGCCAGGTCGACGTCCTCGTCGGCGAGGATCCGGGGATCGACGCTGATCTGTGCGGTGATCAGTTCCTTGGCGACGAGGACGTCCGCGCCGCGGTCGACGGCGAACGCCGCCCGTACCAGGCCGTTGCGCAGATAGAAGGCCGAGAAGTCGCAGTCCTCGACCGAGCCGCGCACGACCAGCTCGTCCCAGACCGGCGCGTGGCCGGTGTACTGCAGGTTGTGCTCGTACTGGTCCGACCAGAACCAGTGCGGTTCGGCGTACACGGTGGTCCGGCCGATCATGTTGTTGGCGGCGGCGGTGGCCTGCCGGCTCGCGTTGTCGAAGTGCTCGACCCGGATCCGCTCCCCGAACAGCGGATGCCAGTGGTTGGCCACGTCGCCGGCGGCATACACGTTCGGCACCGCGGTGCGGCAGTACTCGTCGACGAGAATGCCGTTGTCGACGGCGAGGCCGGACCGCTCGGCGACCGCGGTGTTCGGCGTGATGCCGACGCCCACCACCACCAGGTCGCCCTCGATGCGGCCGCCGCTGGTGGTGACGACGACGCCGGTCGGTGTCTCGACGACGGACTCGACGGACTCACCCAGCCGCAGCGTGACGCCCTGTCGGCGATGGAGCGCCGCGCAGCTGGCTCCGATCTCGCGGCCGAGTACGCGCTGCAGCGGCACGTCCAGCGCCTCGACCACCGTGACGTCGGCGCCCATCCCGCGGCTGGTGGCGGCGACCTCGGCGCCGATGAAGCCGGCGCCGATGACGATCACGCGTACGCCCGGACGGAGTTGGGCGCGCAGGCGGTCCGCGTCCTGCAGGGTGCGGAGGTAGTGGACACGCTCACCCACGACGTCCGGGAGGCGGCGGGGACTCCCACCGGTGGCGAGGAGGACCGCGTCCGCGGCGACCTCCGTGCCGTCGGCCAACTCGACCAGCCCACGCTCCGGCCGGATCCGGACGGCCGGCTGGCCGAGCCGCAGGCGCACGTCGTTCGCCGTGCACCACTGCTCCGACAGCAGGTGCAGGCCGCAGTCGTCGTCGCCGGCGAGGTACTCCTTCGACAGCGGTGGCCGCTGGTACGGCGCCTCCGGCTCCGCACCGAGCAGCTCGATCCGGCCGTCGAAGCCGCGTCGGCGCAGCGCACGGGCGGCGACGGCGGCGGCCTGACCGGCGCCGATGGTGACGATGGTCCTGGTCATCGGCGTTTCACCCCGCAGCCCTGTCCGGGTGCGATGTGGCACCGGTCTGCGCGCGCCGGCTGCGCTGTCGCGGGTTTACGTAGATCTTGCCGTCCGCCACCCGGACGTCGTACGTCGGCTGGCACTCGGCCTGGTCCGCCGCCTCGCCGGTGGCCGGGTCGAAGGACCACTGGTGACCGGGGCAGATGATCCGCCCGTGCAGCACCGTCCCCTTGCTCAGGGAGCGCTGCTTGTGGACGCAGACGTCGTGCAACGCGAAGACCCGGCCGTCCACGACGAAGAGCGCGATCGGCGTGCCGCCGACGAGCACCTGCTTCCTCTTGCGGCGCGCGAGCTCGGACAGCTCGGCGACGAGCACCCACTCGACGGGGTTAGGCTCGCTCACTCCCGACTCCCTCCGTGTCTGAACCGGTTGCGGCACCGGGCCGCAGATGCCGAAAGGGTGGGCCAACCATGGACCCACCCGTCCGACGGCTTCGATCAGGCGCTGACCAGGTCCGGCGCCACGTAGGTGTCGTAGAGCGCCTTGGTGTAGGCGAAGCGCATCTCCGCGCCCCAGCGAACGAACTGCAGCGCGCGCTGCTGCAGTTCGGGCGTGTCGGCGTGGTCCAGGACGATCTGGTAGCCGCGCTCGCCGTGCACCTCGTCCGAGGTGATGTGCAGCTCGAAGAACTCGATCTCGTCCTCGGTGAAGCCGTACGCCTCGCGCAGCGGGACAATCTGCTTCTTGTAGATGCTCGGCACCTGGGACTCGAGGCCCACGACCAGTGCCGCGGTCGCCACCGCGAAGTGCTCCCGCATGGCCGTGGCGTAGCACCACGCCTGAAGCCCGCGGGTCACCGCGTTGATGTTGTTCGGGTCCTCGATCCGCTCCCGTGTCGTCCCGCACGCCTCGGCGAAGCGGATCAGCAGGTCGGTGTGACGGATGTCGGCCAGTTCCTCCTCGTACATGTTCTGCAAGAGGAAATCCTTGGCGTCGGTGCAGGTGTCAGGGGTGTTGGCGTAGACGTAGCTCAGGTAGTCGGCGAACGGGCCCACGTAGTGGTAGTGGTTCTCCGCCCAGCGTGCGAAGTGGTGCCGCTGCAGCTTGCCGTCGGCCCATGCCTGGCTGAACGACGCGTTCTTGGCCTCCCTGCCCTTGATCGCGTCCTCGAGGGCAGCGCGGAACTTGTCGCGGGAGAGCAGCTCGGTCATCTGGTCGCCTCTCTCTGTGGTGCGTCAATGCGATCCCGGCAGCTCGGCGTGGTGCCACGGGAGTCTCTGGGTGTCACCAACGCTAGGGAGCCGACGACCAGCGCCCCACGGTCAAGATGCACATCCTTCGCCGTAGTCTTCTGTGCAGACAGCCCACGGCGTTTCCGCGGCCGGTTTGCCATCGTGGGCCGATGCCCACGATCAACAGCGCGGATCCGCGCCGATTCAGGTGGACGCCGGCAAGGGTGTCGCGGAGCAGCGACCGCCAGCGTCGGTGGCGGGAGTGGATGGCCGTCGTGCTGGCGGTGAACAGCGGAGCCACCGACGCGATCGGGTTCCTGGCGCTAGGCGGCGCCTTCACCAGCGTGATGACCGGAAACCTGGTCCTGCTCGGGGTCGCCGTGGCCGGCACCGACGGCGCGCTGGCCGTACACACCGGGGCGGCGATCGCCAGTTTCGTCCTCGGCTGCTCGCTCGGCACGCGCATCGCCGGCACCCCGAGACCCGACGACCCGGTCTGGCCACGAGCGGTGACCCGCGCGCTGGCCGTCGAGGGCGTGGTGCTCAGCGGATACGCGGTGGGCTGGTGGTTGAGCGACGGCCGGCCGGCGGGGCAGCTGCAACTGTCGTTGCTGGCCCTCAACGCGCTCGCGCTCGGCATCCAGAGCACCACCGTACAGCGCTTCGGCGTGGCGGGACTGTCGACCACCTATCTCACCGGAACGCTCACCACCGTGATCGCGCGACTCACCTCCGGGCACCGACTGCGCGACGTCGCGCAGAACATCCTCACCCTGCTGGGGCTGATCGCGGGCGCGGCGCTCGGCGGGTTGCTCGCGGTACGCGCGCCGGTGTGGGCGCCCCTGGTGCAACTGGGGAGCCTCGGCATCGTCCTGGCCGCAGCCGTCGCGGCGATCCAGCCGACGCCCGACCGCAACCTCATTCGTCGCTGACCTTCCGGCCAGCGGATCCGCCGCCGGCATGAACGTGTGACGGCAGCCAGGGATCGATCAAGGACACGACGGCCGCCCTACTCCGCCGAAGGGTGCCCACCCAGCGTCTAACGGTCCGATCTGATCGACGACGACCGGAGTCGGGAACGGACGCTGATCCGCCTTCCCGGCCCCCGGCCGTCGCGACTTCCGACCGCCGGCGGTGGTCAAGGCTGCAGCTTCAGTGGTGGAAGGGGCCGCAGGCGTGTGGTGTACGCCTACAGCCGCGGCCCTTGTCCACGTCAGTTGAAGCCGACTACTGCCCTGGGGATCAGGACCTGCAGGTGTTGAGCATGCTCTGCAGGGCGGACTTCTCCGACGACTGCAGCTTCAGGCCCCAGCTGTACTTCACGGAGAACGGCGATCAACTGCGGCCTGCCGGGCGGCTGACGCCGCGCCATGCGCCGATCGAACCGGTCATCGGCGGCTTACTGAGTCGGACAGTCCCCATGTCATGATCGCGCCCGACGCTGACGGGATCCTCGTTCACCGGGCGCAGTTTGTCAGGCCCGATCCCGCCAGCGATCAGCGAACCGAGCCTCGTAGTTTGACTCCTCAACCAGTGGGGCCGGACACCTGCTCGGCGGCGCGGCGTACGTCGTCGAGCAGTATCTCCATGTCGTTGCGGGTGGTGCGGTAGTTGAGTACGCAGCCGCGTAGCGCGAAGCGGCCGTTGAGGGTCGCGTTCGACAGGTACGAGCTACCGGCCTGCTGCAGCGACACCAGGATTCGTTCGTTGAGGCGGTCGAGTTCCTGCTCCTCGACCCGGGACCTTGGCCCGGTACGTACCGCCGGGGGCAGGTAACGGAAGCAGAAGATGGAGAGCTCCACCGGGGAGAGCAGCTCGAAGTCGTCGCTGGCGTTGACGAGTTCCGCCAGGTAGCGGGCGCAGTCGAGGTTGGATTCGATCGCTTCGCCGACAGCCTGCGAACCGGCGTGGGCCAGCACCATCCACACCTTGAGGGCGCGAAAACGCCGGGAGAGGTCCGGGCCGTAATCCCAGAACGTGAACGCCTCGGCGGGCTCGGTCTGCATGACCCGGGTGTAGTCGGCGTCCAGGGTGAAGGCGGCGCGCGCGCCTCGGGGCTGCGGTAGATGAGGCAGCCGCAGTCAGCGGGCAGGTAAAGCCACTTGTGCGGGTCGAGGGCGATCGAGTCCGCCTCCGACAAACCATCAAAGAGCGGGCGGGCCGAGCGGGCGAGTCGGGCGAAGCCGCCGTAACAGGCGTCGACATGCATCCACAGCCCATACCGCTTCGCCGTTGCCGCGATCTCCGTCAACGGATCGATCGCACCGGTTCCCACCGTGCCCGCGTTCGCAACCACGCAGAAGGGATCCGCAGCCGCAGCCATGTCCTCTTCGATCTTGCGTACCAGGTCGTCGACGTCCATCCGGAAGCGCGCGTCCACCGCGACCTCTCGTACGTTCCCCCGGCCGATGCCGAGGAGGGCCGCGGCCTTGTGGATCGAGTGGTGGGTTTCCTGGGAGGCGTAGATCCGAAGCGGCCTGGGATAGGCACTCACGCCGTCGGTTGCGACCACATCGCCGCAGTGGCGGTGCCGCGCGGCGGCGAGAGCGGCGAAGTTGGCCATCGAGCCGCCGCTCATGAAGAGGCCACCCGCACTCGGGTCGCAGCCCAGCGCCTCCTTGATCCAGCCGATCGCCACGTGTTCCAGCTCGGTGGGGGCCGGCGCTGATCGCCAAGCGGGAAGGTTCGCGTTCAGAGCCGAGGCGAGGAAGTCGGCCACCGACGCCACTGCCGTGCCCGGCGCGGAGACGTACCCGAAAAAGCGCGGATGCCCGTTGTGCCGGCTACCAGGCACGATCACATCGCGAAAGACGTCGAGCAAGTGGCTGAAATCGCGACCTTCGACGGGCAGCGGCTCGGCGAGCAAATTCTTCAGCGCGGCCGCCGAGGTACGCGGAGCGACAGGCCGGTCGCGGATCGAGCCGTGGTAGGCGGCGACCCACTCCACGGCTTCCATACCCATCTCCCGGATCCTCCCTGGCGAGGGATCCAACGCGGAATCGCCGGTCGGTCGGCCAGATGAGGTCGGACTCATCGCCGGAGCCTAGCCCAGCTTCCGTCGTTCGCGTGACAGCGAGGATGGCCGCGCCTGGGGTGATCCGCTCCCGGCCGAGCTGAGGAGGGCCGGGGTTCGGGGCCGGCCGCACCCCCGACGCCGACCTCCTCGCCCACGCCGTCGCCGAGGGGGGCCGAGCCGCGAGGTCTTCTGATCGTGTCGTCCCCAGGCGTGGCCGGCCGCCCGGCCGTGCCGGCCGGAGGTCGCCAGCAGGCCGGGGCCGGGCCGGCGCCAAGACCGGCATGCTCAGCGAGCGAGCCAACATCCTGGAATGTCGACTCGATCAGGCCGCGCGCCATGAACCAGGGCCGACCTTCTAGAAGGGCCGAGGCTAGTAGACGCCCTGGCGGCGGTCAGATGCTGCTCGGCTAGGGCGGAAGGAGAGATCCGGAATACTGGTGGTCATCGTGGCTGGGTAACTCGTAGGTGTCGTCGTTCGGCCAGCTCCTCCGCGCTGACCACGGTCAGAACCGGGGTACCCGGCGGCGCGAACATGGTCACCACCAGCTGCGACTGCGCGTCCGGAAGGTTGTTGGCGCCCT
>NZ_JAEVHN010000160.1:0-11302 GCF_016803375.1 Micromonospora sp. 4G55 | reverse complement strand
CAGCGCCAGCCGGAGCACCAGGTCCAGCGCGTGCTGGGTACCGCTGGTCACCATGATGCTGCCGTCGGCGCTGGTGGGCAGCCCCGCGCGGTGTACGACCGGGCACCGCCTCGCGCAGCGTCGATGATCCCGGTCGGTGGTAGCCGGCGCGCCGAGATAGCGGGGCAGGTCCTCGGCGGCGGCGCGGGCGGCCGGCACGAGCTGCGGCGGGGCGGCCAGCGCGGCGACGCCCAGGTCGATCATGTCGCGGTCGTCCAGCGGGGTCCACAGCCCGGTGCTGGCCACCCGGTGGGTGCCGGGCAGCATGGTCCAGCTGCCGCCCCGCGCCGGCTGGCCAGGTGCCCGGTCTCGCGCAGCTGCCGGTACGCGGCGGTGACCGTGGTCCGGCTGATCCGCAGCGCCTCGGCCAGCTCCCGCTCGGCCGGCAGGCGTACCCCGAGCGGGAGCCGGCCGTCGGCGAGCAGGCCACGGACCGCGGCGGCGAGCGCGGCGTAGTCCGGGCTGCGACGGCGGCCCGGAAGCGCGTGCCACTGCCCCAGCAGCCGAGCCAATTGGGCTCCCCGCACCTGACTGGTCACGGCCACCCCTCCCAAATTGGCTCTTCTCTCGCCACGATTGGCACCTAGGGTGGCATGCATGGCAGCGATTGGCAATCTGCGGCACCGGCCGGTCCGGCGGCTCACCCAGCTCTACGTCGGGCTGGTCCTCTACGGCGTCAGCATGGCGCTGATGATCCGCTCCGGCCTCGGGCTGAACCCCTGGGACGTCTTCCACCAGGGCCTGTCCCGGCAGACCGGCATCTCGGTCGGCACGGCGAGCATCCTGGTCGGCGCGGTGGTGCTGCTGCTCTGGATCCCGCTGCGGCAGCGGCCCGGGCTCGGCACGGTCAGCAACGTCCTGGTGATCGGCCTGTCCGTGGACGCCACCGTGGCACTGCTCCCGGAGGATCTGCCGCTGCCGGCGCGGATCGGCCTGCTGGTCACCGGCATCGTCGCCAACGGCGTCGCGACCGGCCTCTACCTCGGCGCCGACCTCGGCCCCGGCCCGCGCGACGGCCTGATGACCGGGCTGGTCGCCCGGCGGCCCGGCAGCTCGGTGCGGCTGGTCCGCACCGGCATCGAGGTGACCGTGCTGGCCCTGGGCTGGCTGCTCGGCGGCACGGCGGGCATCGGCACCGTCGCGTACGCCCTCGCCATCGGTCCGCTGGCCCAGTTGTTCACCCCGCTGTTCACCGTCCCGCCCCGGTCCACTCCCGACACCCCGGTGGTCACCCTCGCTGAGCTGCGCTGACGTCACGGCGGGAAAGTAGGTGTTTCCTCCGCCGACCCCGCCGGGCATCATTCGTGCATGGGGGAGAGCGGATGGCGCTGGAACGACGCCTGGATCTTCGTGTCACTGGTGATCGCGAGCGGCGCCGGACGGCACCGCCGCGCGGCGGACACCCGGCGCCCGGAGGGCGTCCGGCTGACCGACGTCCTCTCCACCGCGGAGCACCTCAACCAGGCGATCCCGGAGCGGGAGGACGTCGAGGCGGCGGTCCGCCGGCTGGCCGGCGCCGGCCTGGTCAGCGTCTCCGACGGCTGGTTCCGGATCACCCCCGACGGCGAGCGGCTCTGGCGCACCCGGCCGAGCGCGGGCGTGGGGACCACCGTGGACACCGTGCAGGGGGTACTGGTCCGGCGGCACACCCCCGGTAGCGCCGAGTGGCACCTGCCCGAGGAGGACCACGCCGCCGCCGTCCAGGAGTACATCGTCCGGTCGATCCCGGCTCCGCGCCGCTCGCCCGAGGGGCGGACCGGCCGCTGAGCCGCGCCGGCGGGCTGAGCCGGCGGAAGGCACCACGCTGGTGAGGGTGATACCGCAGAGTCATATTGATACCTGAGAGGTATCACGCTCACACCGGAACGTGTCCCTTGACCTCGGCACGCCCCGGGAACCAGGGACCGGGGGAACCACGGCCAGGGGATCCGCGGCGCCGGGTGACGGACGCGGCGGGGTGACGGCGGGGCCGGGCCACGCGCCTCAGCGGACGGGGTGACCGGCGGCCTTCAGCGCGTCCTTGACCTCGCCGACGGTCAGCTCGCCGAAGTGGAAGACGCTCGCCGCGAGCACCGCGTCGGCGCCCGCGCCGATGGCCGGCGGGAAGTGCGCCACCTCGCCGGCGCCGCCGCTGGCCACCACCGGCACGTCCACCACCGCGCGAACCGCCTGGATCAGCGCCAGGTCGAAGCCGGCCTTGGTGCCGTCGGCGTCCATCGAGTTGAGCAGGATCTCCCCCGCTCCCAGCTCGGCACCGCGCCGCGCCCACTCGACGGCGTCCAGGCCCGTGCCCCGGCGGCCGCCGTGCGTGGTCACCTCGAACCCGCTGGGCGTGGTGCCCGCCGGTGCCCGGCGCACGTCCAGCGAGAGCACCAGCACCTGCCGGCCGAACCGGTCGGCGATCTCGGCGATCAACTCCGGGCGGGCGATCGCGGCGGTGTTCACCCCGACCTTGTCCGCGCCGGCCCGCAGCAGGGTGTCGACGTCGGCGACCTGCCGTACGCCACCGCCCACGGTCAGCGGAATGAAGACCGACTCCGCGGTGCGCCGGACCACGTCGAGCATGGTCCCCCGGTCGCTGGCGGAGGCGGTGACGTCGAGGAAGGTCAACTCGTCCGCGCCGGCCCGGTCGTACGCGGCGGCCAGCTCCACCGGGTCGCCGGCGTCGCGCAGGTCGAGGAAGTTGACCCCCTTGACCACCCGCCCGGCGTCCACGTCCAGACACGGAATCACCCGTACCGCCACCGTCATGTGGCGAGCCTATCCAACGGGCAGACGGCGGTGACCGACCTGTGAGGCCGGCCACCGCCGCGCGTCGGACCGGGACTCACACCCGGACGAGCATCTTGCCCAGGTTCTCGCCGCGCAGCAGGCCGAGGAACGCCTCGGGGGCGTTCTCGATGCCGTCGACGACCGTCTCGTCGTACGAGAGCCTGCCGTCGCGCAGCCAGCCGGAGACGTCCCGCACGAACTGCTCGCGCAGGTTGCCGTGGTCACCGACGAGGAAGCCGCGCAGGGTGAGCCGCTTGCCGATGACCAGCGCCAGGTTGCGCGGGGCGGCCGGCGGCTCGGTGGCGTTGTACTGCGCGATCATGCCGCAGATGGCGGCCCGGCCGTGCAGGTTCATCGCCGAGATCGCCGCCTCCAGGTGGTCGCCGCCGACGTTGTCGAAGTAGACGTCGATGCCGTTGGGGGCGGCCGCCTTGAGCGAGTCGCGTACCGGGCCGTCGTGGTAGTCGAAGGCCGCGTCGAAGCCGAGCGCCTTGAGCCGCTCGACCTTGGCCGCCGAGCCGGCGCTGCCGACCACGTGCCCGGCGCCCTTGAGCTTGGCGATCTGGCCAACCAGGCTGCCGACCGAGCCGGCGGCGGCGGAGACGAAGACGCTCTCCCCCGGCTGCATGCCGGCCACGTCGAGCAGCCCGGCGTACGCGGTCAGACCGGTCATGCCGAGCACGCTCAGGTACGCGCTCACCGGCGCGATCGTCGGGTCGACCGGGCGGGCGGCCTTGGCGTCGAGCAGCGCGTACTCCCGCCAGCCGAGGCCGTGCAGCACGGTGTCGCCGACCTTGACGCCGTCGGCCTCGCTGGCCACGACCTCGCCGACCGCGCCGCCGTCGAGCGGCGCCCCGAGCTGGAACGGCGGGACGTACGACTTCACGTCGTTCATCCGCCCCCGCATGTACGGGTCGACCGACATGAACTGGTTGCGGACCACGATCTGGCCGGGGCCGGGCGTCGGCACCTCGGTCTCGACGAGGCGGAAGTTGTCGGCGGTCGGCCAGCCCTGGGGGCGGGAGGCCAGGTGGATCTCACGGTTGGTGCTCACGGGGGTCGTCCTTTCGTACGCGGGAAGAAGGGCCGGGCGGCGCTCAGGCCGCGGCGGCCTCGCGGACGGTGAGGGCGACCTCGATGTTGCCGCGGGTCGCGTTCGAGTACGGGCAGACCTGGTGGGCCTGCGCGACCAGCTGCTCGGCGGCGGTGCGCTCGACGGCGGGCAGGTCGACCAGGAGGGCGACGGTCAGGCCGAAGCCGCCGCTGCCGTTCGGGCCGATGCCGACCTCGGCCTCGACCACCGAGCCGGAGACGTCGGCCTTGGCCCGGCGGGCGACCAGGCGCAGCGCCGAGTGGAAGCAGGCCGCGTAGCCGGCGGCGAAGAGCTGCTCGGGGTTGGCCGCGCCACCGGCGCCGCCCATCTCCTTCGGGACCGCCAGGTCCAGCTCAACGGTGCCGTCGGAGGTGCGGACGTGGCCGTCCCGGCCGTCGCCGCTGGCGAGGGCGGACGCGGTGTAGAGCACCTGCATGGTCACTGCTCCTTCTGTCGGTGGATCGTCTCGGTGACCCGGGTGAGGGTGTCGCGCAGGGCGATCAGCTCGGCCTCGGTGAGGCCGGTGGCGCGGGCGACCTGCAGCGGCACCTCGTCCATCCGCTGCCGCAGGGCCCGACCGTCGGCGGTGAGCCCCACCTCCACCCGTCGCTCGTCGCGCGCCGACCGGGACCGGACCACGAATCCCGCCGCCTCCAACCGCTTGAGCAGTGGGGAGAGCGTGCCGGAGTCCAGCCGCAGCGCGGCGCCGAGCTCGGAGACCGTGGGGGCGTCCTCACGCTCCCAGAGCACCAGCAGCACCAGGTACTGCGGGTAGGTCAGGCCGACCTCGTCGAGGATGGGCCGGTAGACGTCGGTGAGGGCGCGCGACGCGGCGTAGAGCGCGAAGCACACCTGTCGACGTAGCACCAGATCATCGGTCACCGGGAAACCGTAGCCCACGATTGAATTGTGCACAACCGATCTGGCCGGGATGTGGCCGCGCCCACCCGGCCACCCGGGCGGGGCGGCCGGGGTCAGCGGTCGCCGAGCCAGGCCTCCAGCTCCACCTCGACCAGTTGGTCGGGGTCGAGCAGGCCGGCCACCACCACCATCGTCGCCGCCGGACGGACGGCCCCGAACACCGCGTTGTGCGCCCGGCCCACCTCGTCGGCGTAGCCCCGGTCGGTCACGTACATCCGGGTCCGGACCACGTCGCCCGGCTCGGCGCCCACCTCGGCGAGCGCGTCCAGCCCGATCCGCAGCGCCTGCGCGGTCTGCGCCGCGGCGTCGCCGACGTGCGTCACCCGACCGTCCACGGTCGACGTGCACCCCGCCGTCCAGGCCAGGTCGCCCGCCCGGACCACCCGGGCGTAGCCGTAGACGGCCTCCCACGGGCCGCCCGAGCCCAGGCGGGTGACGGTCACGCGGCGGCCAGCGTTTCCAGCGCCTGGGCCACGGTGAACGCGCCGGCGTAGAGCGCCTTGCCGGCGATCACGCCCTCCACCCCGATCGGCTCCAGGGTGGCCAGCGCCCGCAGGTCGTCCAGGGTGGACACGCCGCCCGAGGCGATCACCGGCGCGTCGGTGCGCGCGCAGACCTCGCGCAGCAGGTCCAGGTTCGGCCCGCGCATGGTGCCGTCCTTGGTGATGTCGGTCACCACGTACCGGGCGGCGCCCGCCTTGTCCAACCGCTCCAGCACCTCCCACAGGTCACCGCCGTCGCGGGTCCAGCCCCGGGCGGAGAGGGTACGACCGCGCACGTCCAGCCCGATCGCGACGCGGTCGCCGTACTCGCCGCAGACCCGGTCGCACCACTGCGGGTCCTCCAGCGCGGCGGTGCCGATGTTCACCCGGGCCGCCCCGGTGCCCAGCGCCGCCTGCAACGACTCGTCGTCCCGGATGCCGCCGGAGAGCTCCACCTTCACGTCGAGCTGCCGCACCACCTCGGCGAGCAGGTGCGCGTTGGAGCCCCGACCGAACGCCGCGTCCAGGTCGACCAGGTGGATCCACTCGGCGCCGTCGGCCTGCCAGGCCAGCGCGGCCTCCAGCGGATCGCCGTACGCGGTCTCGCTGCCGGCGGCGCCCTGCACGAGCCGGACGGCCTGGCCGTCGGCGACGTCCACGGCGGGCAACAGGGTGAGGCTCAACTTCTCTCTCCTCGCATCAGATCCGACGGTCCAGCGCGATCACGACGATCGCCGGCAGGACCAGCAGCAGCAGGACGACCAGCACCAGGCGCAACGCCAGATCGTCGACGAACGTCCAGATCCCGAACAGCGCGGCCAGGCTCAGGCCGACGATCGCGGCCCGCTCCCCCCGGCTGCGGCGGCCCAGCCGACCGGTGCGACCCCGCCGCCACTGCGGCGTCAGCCGGCGTACCAGCGTGCGGGTGCGCTGCCGGCGGGCCAGCCGGCGCTGGCGCACGACGCGTTCCCGGGCGCCTCGGCCTCCCGGACGGCGCGGCGGCGGGCCCGCTCCTTGCTCACGCCGTGCCTCGCGGTGCCCCGGCGGCCGACGTGCCGCGCGCGAGCCGGCCGGCTCCGGCGACTCAGCCAACCGTGGCCAGCCAGTTGCGCAGGAGGGCGGCACCGGTGTCGGCCGACTTCTCCGGGTGGAACTGGGCGGCCGACAGCGCGCCCCGCTCCACCGCGGCGACGAAATCGGTGCCGTGGTGGGCGGTGGTGACCATAGCACCGGCGGCGGCCAGCCCGGCGACGTCGTTCACCCCGTACGAGTGGACGAAGTAGAACCGGCTGTCGGCGGGCAGCCCGGCGAAGAGCACCGAGCCGGCCGGCGCGTCGACCGTGTTCCAGCCCATGTGCGGCAGCCGGTCGGCGGGCAGTTTCGTCACCCCGCCGGGCAGCAGCCCGAGCCCCTTGGTGACCACGCCGTGCTCGTCGCCGTGCTCGAAGAGCACCTGCATGCCGACGCAGATGCCCAGCACCGGCCGGCCGGCGGCGACCCGCTCGGCGATCACCGGGCCGGCGCCGAGCGCCTCGATCCCCGCCATGCAGGCGGCGAAGGCGCCCACGCCCGGCACCACCAGACCGTCCGCGTCGGCGGCGGCGGCCAGGTCGTCGGTGACGGTCACCTCGGCGCCGGCACGCTCCAGGGCGCGCTCGGCCGAGCGCAGGTTGCCCGAGCCGTAGTCCAGCACCACGATCCGCGTGGTCATCAGCCCTCCCCGGGAAGCAGCCAGAGCACCCCGCCGACGGTGGCGAGCGTGGCCAGCAGCGCCATCAGGACCACCGCGCCGCGCGGCGCCCCCTGCCGGTGCAACGACCAGGTCCCGCCGACCAGCACGCCGGCCAGGATCAACAGCAGCGTCGGCAGCACCGGCCCCATCAGAGCTCTCCTTCATTCGCGACTGCGGGGCTCCGCTCCGCTGCACTCCTCGCGCTCATCAGAGCGCACCCTTCGTGCTCGGGATCGCGCCCTGCGAGCGCGGGTCGATCGCGGTGGCCTCGCGCAGCGCCCGGGAGACCGCCTTGAACTGCGCCTCCACCACGTGGTGGGCGTCCGGGTGGCCGCCGGGGCGGGCCGCCCGCAGCACGTCCACGTGCAGGGTGATCCGGGCCGACTGGCCGAAGGACTCCCAGATGTGCCGGGTCATGCTGGTGGGGTAGACCGGCCCGATGTACGGGGCGAGCGCCGGCTCGTCGTGCAGCACGTACGGGCGGCCGGAGAGGTCGACGGCGGCGCGGACGAGGACCTCGTCCATCGGCACGGTGGCCGAGCCGTACCGCCGGATGCCGGCCTTGTCCCCCAGCGCCTGGTCGAAGGCGGCGCCCAGGGCCAGCGCGGTGTCCTCCATCGTGTGGTGGGCGTCGATCTCCAGGTCGCCGACGGTGCGCACGGTGAGGTCGAAGCCGCCGTGCCGGGCGATCTGGTGCAGCATGTGGTCGTAGAAGCCGACGCCCGTGCTGATCTCGGCCTGGCCGGTGCCGTCGAGGTCGATCTCGACCAGCACCTTGGTCTCCTTGGTGATCCGCTCCACCCGGGCGGTGCGACTCATGTCAGCGTCTCCATAGCGGTGAGGAAGGCGTCGGTCTCGGCGGGGGTGCCGGCGGTGACCCGCAGCCAGCCGGGCAGGCGACGTCGCGGACCAGCACGCCCGCGTCGAGCAGGGTGCGCCAGGCGACCGCCTGGTCGCCGGCCACCTCGAAGAGCACGAAGTTGGCGTCGCTGTCGGCGACCCGGTGGCCGCGGGCGCGCAGCTCGGCGACGATCCGGTCGCGCTGGGCCTTGATCGCGTCGACGGTGCCGAGCAGGGCGCCCCGGTGCGCCAGCGCCGCCCGGGCGGCGGCCTGGGTGAGCGCCGAGAGGTGGTACGGCAGCCGGACCAGCTGCACGGCGGCCACCACCGCCGGGTCGGCGGCCAGGTAGCCCAGCCGGCCGCCGGCGAAGCCGAACGCCTTGCTCATCGTCCGGGTGACCACCAGCCGCGGGTGACCGGGCAGCACGGCCAGCGCGCTGACCGTGCCGGGGCGGGCGAACTCGGCGTACGCCTCGTCGACCACCACCATGCCGGGGGCGGCGTCGAGCACCGCGGCGACCACCTCCGGGTCCAGCGCGGTGCCGGTGGGGTTGTTCGGCGAGCAGAGGAAGACCACGTCCGGCCGGTGCTCGCGCACCTGGGCCACCGCGTCGTCGACGGTCAGCCCGAAGTCGGCGCCCCGGACCCCGGGCACCCAGCCGGTGCCGGTGCCCAGCGCCAGCAGCGGGTGCATCGAGTACGCCGGGGCGAAGCCGAGCGCGGTGCGCCCCGGGCCGCCGAACGCCTGGAGCAGCTGCTGCTGGATCTCGTTGGAGCCGTTGGCCGCCCAGACCTGCTCGACGGTGAGCCCGTGGCCGAGGTACGCCGCCAGGTCGGCGCGGAGCGCCACCGCGTCCCGGTCCGGGTACCGGTTGAGGTCGCGCAGCTCCGCCGCGAGGGCCTTGCCGATCGCCTCGACCACCGGCTCGGGCACCGGGTAGGAGTTCTCGTTGGTGTTCAGCCGGACCGCCACGTCGAGCTGCGGCGCCCCGTACGGCCGCAGGCCCCGCAGGTCGTCGCGGAGCGGCAGGTCGTCCAGGGTGGTCACGCCGGACCCCCGGGGAAGCGGACCGCGACGGCCTGGCCGTGCGCCGGCAGGTCCTCCACGTTGGCCAGGGTCACCACGTGCGGGGCCACCTCGCGCAGCGCGTCCTCGGTGTACTCGACGAGGTGGATGCCGCGCAGGAAGGACTGCACCGACAGCCCCGAGGAGTGCCGGGCGCAGCCGCCGGTGGGCAGCACGTGGTTGGAGCCGGCGCAGTAGTCGCCGAGCGACACCGGCGACCAGGCGCCGACGAAGATCGCCCCGGCGTTGCGGACCCGCATCGCCCACGCGCGGGCGTCCACGGTCTGGATCTCCAGGTGCTCGGCCGCGTACGCGTCGACCACCCGCAGCCCGGCGTCGAGGTCGTCGACGAGGACCACGCCGCTCTGCTCACCACTGAGCGCCGTGCTGACCCGCTCGGCGTGCTTGGTGGCCGGCACCTGCCGGGCCAGCTCCCGCTCGACCGCCTCGGCCAGCTCGACCGACGGAGTGACCAGCACGCTGGCGGCGAGGGGGTCGTGCTCGGCCTGGCTGATCAGGTCGGCGGCGACGTGCGCCGGGTCGGCGGTGTCGTCGGCCAGGATGGCGATCTCGGTCGGGCCGGCCTCGGCGTCGATGCCGACCACGCCGCGCAGCAGCCGCTTGGCGGCGGTGACCCAGATGTTGCCCGGACCGGTGATCATGTCGACCGGGTCGCAGTGCGCGCTGCCCTCGGCGTCGACCGCCGCGCCGTACGCCAGCATCGCCACCGCCTGGGCGCCGCCGACGGCGTACACCTCGTCGACGCCGAGCAGCGCGCAGGCCGCCAGCACCCGCGCGTCGGGCAGGCCGCCGTTGTCCTGCTGCGGCGGGCTGACCACCACCAGCGAGCGCACCCCGGCCGCCTGGGCGGGGACCACGTTCATCACCACGGTCGACGGGTACATCGCCAGGCCACCGGGGACGTAGAGGCCCACCCGATCGACCGGCACCCAGCGCTCGGTCACCGTGCCGCCGGGGACGACCTTGGTGGTGTGGTCGGTGCGCCGCTGGTCGGCGTGCACCCGGCGGGCGCGCGCGATCGACTCCAACAGCGCGGCGCGCACCTGCTCATCGAGCGTCCCCTCGGCCTCGGCGATCGCCTCGGCCGGCACCCGCAGCACCGCCGGGGAGACCCCGTCGAACCGCTCGCTGGCCTCCCGGATCGCCGGGTACCCATGCTCCCGGACCGCCTCCACGAGCGGGCGGATCCGCTCGACGGCCACGGAGACGTCGAGCTGGGCACGGGGCAGCAGGCGGCGCGGGTCACGGACACCGCCGCGCAGGTCGATCCGATTCAACACCCTTGCGAGTCTAGGCGGCTTCGTCGGGATCTTTCCGCGCCGCCCGTACCGCGGGAGGCGTGAGCCGAGCCACGCCCCGGGCGTCCGGTCCGGCTAGGCTCGACGCGTGACTGCGCGGCTGCCGGTGTTCCCGCTCGCAACGGTGCTCTTTCCGGGACTCGTGCTGCCGCTGCACATATTCGAGGAGCGCTACCGCGCGCTGGTGCGCCACCTGGTCGGGCTGCCCGAGGGGGCGCCCCGCGAGTTCGGCGTGGTGGCGATCCAGGCCGGCTGGGAGGTCGCCCCGGCCCTCGGCCGGTCGACCCCCGACGGCGGTGACGTGACGCTGCACGAGGTGGGGTGCACCGCCGAGCTGCGGCAGGTCACCGAGCTCGACGACGGCGGCTTCGACATCGTCACGGTGGGCAAGCGGCGGTTCCGGATCGCCGAGGTGGACCGCTCCGCCGCGCCGTACCTGACCGCGCAGGTGGAGTGGCTGCCCGAGCCGGGCGGCACCGACGAGGTCGCCGAGTTGCTCGCGGCCCGGGTGATCGCGGTCTTCCGGCAGTACCTGGGGCTGATCCGGCCCGATCCGGAGGAGATCTCCGAGCAGCTCCCGGAGGACCCGACCGTGCTGTCCCACCTGGTCGCCGCGACGGCCGCGCTCACCGTGGCGGACCGCCAACGACTGCTCGCCATCGACGACACCGCCACCCGGCTCCGCGCCGAGCTGCGGCTGCTCAACCGCGAGGCGGCTCTGCTGCGCCAGGTGCGGGCGGTTCCGGTGCCGCTGTCGGAGCTGGCATCGCCCCCGGCGCCCAACTGAGGCCGCCGGGCTCCGGCTCCGGGCGCAGCGATGGCCAGCGCGACCAGCCGGCCAGCAGGGTGTACGTCACGGCCGCGGCGAACGCCGGCAGCAGCAGGTCCCCGAAGGGCACCGGCAGGAACCCGAACAGCCATTCGATCCCCCCGGCGCGCAGGTCGGCCGGCTTGGTGAAGGCGGTGCCGTCCGGGGCGTTCTCCAGCAGCCGCTGGTAGCCGGAGAGCCCGACCCGGCGGCCGACCTGCCAGGCGACC
>NZ_JAEVHN010000159.1:0-11313 GCF_016803375.1 Micromonospora sp. 4G55 | reverse complement strand
GTGGCGCTGGTGGTGGCGGCCGGTTGCGCCGTCGGCGGGGTGGGGGAGAGCGGCTCGCAGGAGCCCCGGGAACCGGCACCCAGGCAGTCCGGGCAGGCCGCCTCGCCGGGCCCGCAGACCACACGGGCCGACGGCACCACCAGCGTCGAGGAGTTCAAGACCGACATCGGCGACGCGGTGAACATCGCCGAGGACTACTGGGGCGCCCAGTTCAAGGCCTCCGGCCAGCAGTTCCGCCCGATCCGCCGGATCGTCCCCTACCAGCGCGAGGGGGAGGTCGCCTGCGGCGGCCAGGCGCTGCCGCGCAACAACGCCGTCTACTGCTCCCAGGGTGACTTCATCGCCTACGACGTCAACTGGTCGGTGGCCGCGTTCCGCCAGGTCGGCGACGCGTTCGTGTTCTACCTGCTCGGCCACGAGTACGCCCACGGCATCCAGGTACGCCTCGGCATCCGCTACAACTTCACCATCCAGCAGGAGTTGCAGGCCGACTGCATGGCCGGGGCGTACCTGGGTGACTCGGTCCGCTCGGGCGTGCTGACGTTGGACACGGGCGACCTCGACGAGTTCCGCGAGGGGCTGCTCGCCGTCGGTGACGACCCCGACCAGCCGTGGTTCGCGGAGGGCTCGCACGGCACCGCCGAGCAGCGCACCGACTCGTTCTTCCGCGGCTACGAGAACTCCCTGGACGCCTGCGACCTCGGCTGAGCGGGATCGTCCAGGTCACCTTCCGCGGGGAGGGCGGCGGGCCGCCCGGGCCGGGCTGAGAGGATCGCCCCGACACCATCCCGGCCGGAGGAGGCCCCCGCTGAGCAGCCCACACCCCGCCGCCGTGCTATTCGACATGGACGGCACCCTGGTCGACAGCGAGAAGCTGTGGGACGTCGCGCTGCGCGAGCTGGCGGCCGAGTACGGCGGCACGCTCTCCGACGGCGCCCGCCGCGCGGTGATCGGCACAAGCATGGCCGAGTCGATGCGGATCGTGCACGACGACCTCGGCCAACCGGAGCGGGACCCGCAGACCAGCATCGACTGGATCAACGCCCGCATCCTGGAGCTGTTCCGCACCGGGCTGCGCTGGCGGCCCGGCGCGCTGACCCTGCTCCGGGCGGTACGCGCCGCCGGCATCCCCACCGCGCTGGTGACCTCCAGCGGGCGACCGCTGGTCGAGGTGGCCCTGGACACCCTCGGGCGGGACAGCTTCGACGCGGTGGTCTGCGGTGACGAGGTGGACCTGGCCAAGCCGCACCCGGAGCCGTACCTGACGGCGGCGCGGCTGCTGGACGTGCCGATCGGCCGGTGCGTGGCGATCGAGGACTCGCCGACCGGGGTGGCCAGCGCGCTCGCCGCCGGCGCGGCGGTGCTGGCGGTGCCCGCGGAGGTGCCGATCGCGCCGATCGACGGCGTACACCAGGTGGAGAGCCTGACCGCGGCGGACCTGGAGCTGCTGGCCGCGCTGCTCGGCGAACCGCCGGCCTGAACCACGCGCGAAGGGGCCCCGCCGACCGGCGGGGCCCCTTCGTCTCTCCCTGCTGAGGATCAGTCGTGGGCGATGGCGCCCAGCACGTTGATCCGCGCGGCGCGCACCGCGGGCAGCACCGCGGCGATCACCCCGATGATCGCGGCCAGCCCGAGGAAGATCCCCATCTGACCCCACGGCAGGATCAGATCGGTGATGCCCTCGTCCTTGAGCGCCTCGACCACCGCCGCGCCGAGCCCGGTGCCGACCGCCACGCCGAGCAGCGCGCCGAAGACCGAGATCACCACCGCCTCGACGGTGATCATCCGCATGGTCTGCGCCCGGCGCAGCCCGATCGCCCGCAGCAGGCCCAGCTCGCGGGTCCGCTCCAGCACCGACAGGGCCAGGGTGTTGATGATGCCCAGCACCGCGATCACGATGGCCAGCGCCAGCAGGATCTGGATCATCCGCAGCGGAGTGTCCAGCTGGCTGGTCTGCTGCTCGATGAAGGCGGCCCGGTCGGCCACCGACACCTCGGGGCTGTCGGCGAGCAGCGTCTCGACCTGCGGCTGCACGTCGGCGACCCGGGCGCCGGGGGCGAGCTGCAGGAAGCCCTGGATCGGCTGCGGGATGGCGAAGTCCCGCGCCGCCTGCGGCGGCAGCACCACCGGGTTGGTCAGCTGCGAGCTCTCGTAGATGCCGCTGACCGTGTACGTGCGGGCCTCGCCCCGGGACAGCTGGACGGTGACCTTCGAGCCGACCGACACGTTGCGGGACTTCGCGGTGTCCGAGCTGAACAGCATCTGATCCGGCGCCAGCCGGCTGATGTCACCGGCGGTGGCCTTCGCCCCGAAGATCCGCTCCAGCGAGGCGACGTTGCTCGACGCCGCCACCCAGGTGCGCTCGCCGTTGACCACCGCCATGTCGCCGTACTCGCCGTCGACCATCTGGACGCCCGGGATGCTGGCGGACTTCTCGAGCACCGCCGGGTCGAAGCTCGGCGGGCGGGGACCGCCCTGCACCCCGGAGATCACCAGCTCGGCCTTGATCTGGTCCTCGGCCAGCGCGCTGATGCTGCCCTTGGCCGAGTCGAGGATCACCGTCACGCCGGTGACCAGCGCGATGCCGACCATCAGCGCGGCCGCGGTGATCGCGGTGCGGCGCGGGTTACGGCCCGAGTTGAGCCGGCCCAGCTTGCCCGGCACCGACCAGGCGAACAGCGCCCCGAGCAGGGACACCACCGGCCGGCTGATCAGCGGGGTCAGCAGCGCCACCCCGATGAAGGCGAACAGCACGCCGCCGAGGATGGTGGCCAGGGTGTTGTCCCCGGCGTTGCCGCTGAGCCCCAGGAAGAGCAGCGTGCCGCCGATCCCCGTGACGATCGCGCCGGCCACCGTCACCTTGGTCAGCGGGCGGTCCGGGGTGGCCACGTCCTGCATCGCCGCGATCGGCGGGATCCGCGACGCCCGCAGCGCCGGCAGCAGCGCCGCCACCACGGTGATCACCAGACCCACCGAGAACGCGCCGATCACCGCGGCCGCCGGCACGCCGATGCCGGCCAGCGCCAGCCCGCCCGCCAGCTTGCCGAACAGGTACGCCAGCAGCGCGCCGACGCCGATGCCGGCGCCCAGTCCGAGCACGGAGGCGATCAGGCCCACCGCCACGGCCTCCAGCACCACCGAGCCGATGATCTGCCGGCCGCTGGCCCCGATGGCCCGCATCAGGGCCAGCTCCCGGGTGCGCTGCGCCACGATGATCGAGAAGGTGTTGAGGATGAGGAAGGTGCCGACCAGCAGCGCCACCGCGGCGAAGCCGAGCAGGATCTTGTTGAAAAAGGAGAGCCCCTCCTTCAGCCCTGCCGAGGCGTCGGCGGAGAGCTGCTCGCCGGTCTTGACCTCGAAGTCGCCGCCGACCGCGGCGGCGATGTCGTCGCGCAGCGCGGCCTCGCCGACCCCGTCGGCGGCCTTCACGCTGATGTTGGTGAACACGTCCGGCTCGCCGAGCATCAGCCGCTGCGCCACCGGGGTGGTGAAGGCGATCTCGTTGGCGCCGCCGAGGGAGTCCCGGTCACCGCTGTAACCGAAGACGCCCACCACGGTGAAGTCCTTCTTCGGCTCCAGGGTCAGCACGCCGACCCGGTCGCCGACCTTGACCTTCGCGGCCTGCGCCAGCGCCCCGTTGATCACGATCTCGTCGTCGGCGCGCGGCTCGCGGCCCTCGCGCAGCTTGACCAGGTCGCTCTCGCCCACCCAGTTCTGGCCGAGCTGCGGCGGCCCGAACGAGGTGACCACCTTGCCGTTGCTGCCGATCAGGCGGGCGCCGTCGGCGGCGACGATCCCGGTGGCCTCGGCCACCCCGCCGACCGTGCGGACCTTCTCCAGCGTCGCGGCCGGCATCGCCGCGGGCACCTGCTCACCCTCGGTCTCGCTGAGGGCGATCTTCGGCTTGGCGGAGACGTTGACGTCGACACCCTCGTACGCGTCGGCGAAGACGGCGTCGAACGAGCGGCCGAGCGTGTCGGTCAGCACGAACGCGCCGGAGACGAACATGACGCCCAGCACCACGGCCAGGCCGGAGAGGATGAGGCGTACCTTGCGTGCCAGCAGGCTCTTCCAGGTTGCGCGGAACATCAGCGCGCCACCTCGGCCGGCGTGTCGAGCTTCTTCATGGTGTCCAGCACGGTGTCGGCGGTCGGCTCGATCAGCTCCGAGACGATCTGCCCGTCGGCCAGGAAGATCACCCGGTCGGCGTACGCGGCGGCGGTCGGGTCGTGGGTCACCATCACGATGGTCTGGCCGTGCTGGCGTACCGAGTTGCGCAGGAAGTTCAGCACCTCCGCGCCGGAGCGGGAGTCGAGGTTGCCGGTCGGCTCGTCGGCGAAGATCACCTCGGGTCGGGCGACCAGCGCCCGGGCGCACGCCACCCGCTGCTGCTGACCGCCGGAGAGCTGCGCCGGGCGGTGCCCCAGCCGGTCCCGCAGGCCGACCGTGTCGATCACCGTGTCGTACCAGGCCTGCTCGGGCTTGCGGCCGGCGATGGAGAGCGGCAGCAGGATGTTCTCCTGGGCGGTCAGCGTCGGCAGCAGGTTGAACTGCTGGAAGATGAAACCGACCTTGTTCCGCCGCAGCTTGGTCAGCCCGGCGTCGCCGAGCCCGGTCACCGTCGTGTCGCCGATGTGCACCGTGCCCTTGGTGACCGAGTCCAGCCCCGCCAGGCAGTGCATCAGCGTCGACTTGCCCGAACCCGACGGGCCCATGATCGCCGTGTACCGGCCGCGCTCGAACTCGGCGCTCACCCCCCGCAGCGCGGCGACCTGCGCCTCGCCGCTGCCGTACACCTTCCACACGTCGCTGGCCCTGGCCGCGGCCTGCGCCTGCCGGCCTACCGTCGCCGTCACGTCATATACCTCTTCCGTCTGCCTGCGGTGTCCCCGCCGCCCCCGCTGGTCGGTGGGGCTGGTTCCATCCTCGGTGCCGCGCGCCCCGATTCCGTCCGACTCCCGGCGGAGCGGATGCGGATTTCGCACTGCGGGTCGGCCCCGACCCGGGATCAGGGTTGCCCCTGAGCCGACGACCGGTCGAACGCGTTTCCGCCCGCCGGGACGGCGCCGGAACCGACGCTAGAACCTGACGCCACGTCATGGTCAACCGCGCCGCGCCGTCTTTTGTGACGGTAGGTGACCACGGCAACCGGGCCGTCGCCCCACCGGCGGCTCCTTGAGTACGCCCCGTGACGTAGCCGGCTCAGGCCTTCGAGCGCACCAGCCCCGACTCGTACGCCAGCACCACCGCCTGCACCCGGTCGCGCAGCCCCAGCTTGGTCAGCACATGCCCGACGTGGGTCTTGATGGTGGTCTCGCTGACCGACAGCGTCACAGTTGCCACCGCCCAGCGGTCAGCGCCGCTCCGGGTGGGCGCGTCCCAGGGCGCCGGCCCGGCCCCACCGGCCGGGAATGCCGAGCAACTCGATCCGGCCCATGCCCGGGGGCACGGCCGGCCTGGTCACCAGGTGGTTCCCGCGGGGCTCCATGCCGAGCATGGTCCGCAGCAACAACAGGGAGCTGCCCGTGGACCACGCCTGTGGACTGCACGCCGTGGGGTACAACACGGGATACCGGGTCAGCGTCCGGTCGTATCCGCCGAAGGCCTCCGGCAGCCTGCCCTGGAAGTGGTGCGATGCGTCGATGATCCCCTCGGCGATGCGTCCCGCCTCGCGGGTGAAGCCGTAGCGGCGCAGCCCCCACGCGATGAACGCGTTGTCGAAGGGCCAGACGGTGCCGACGTGATAGCCGAGCGGGTTGTAGCGGCCCTCCCCCTCGGCGAGGGTGCGTACTCCCCAGCCGGAGAAGAGTCGGGGGCCGAGCAGGTGTTCGGCGATGCTGGCCGCGCGGGATTCCTCGACGATGCCGCTCCACAGCAGGTGCCCGATGTTGGAGGCCAGGGCGTCGACCTGGTGGCCGTCGCCGTCGAGGGCGAGGGCGTAGTACTCGCCCTCGGCGACCCAGAAGTCGCGGTTGAAGCGCTGTTTCAGGTCGGCCGCCTCGCGTTCGAGCCGGTCGGCGTAGTCGGGGTCGTTCCAGAACTCTCGGGCCAGCCGGGCGCCGCGGATCTTGGCGTCATAGGCGTAGCCCTGCAGCTCACAGGTCGCCCGGGGCAGCGCGGGCAGGGTGCCGTCCCGGAAGGAGATGGCGTCCCAGGAGTCCTTCCAGCACTGGTTCTCCAACCCGTTGCGCTCGTTGCGGCGCTGGTACCAGACGTAGCCGTCGCCCATGAGGTCGCCGTACTCGTCGATCCAGTGCAGCGCGGCTCTCGCGGACCGCTCCAGCAGTCGCACCGTGGTGGCGTCTCCGGTCCACCGTTCGTACTCGTCGAGCAGGATCACGGACAGCGGGGTGGAGTCGGCGCTGCCGTAGTACGGCGAGTGGGGCTGCTCCTCGAAGCCGATCGTCTCCCCGTACCGCAGTTCGTGCAGCATCTTCCCCGGCTCCTCCTCGCGGAAGTCGTCGAGGACGACGCCCTGCAACAGCGCCAGCAGGCGCAGCGTCGTGAGCGCCAGTTCCGGCACGAACGGCAGCGCCTGCAGGCTGGTGAAGATGCTGTCCCGGCCGAAGATCGCCATGAACCACGGCAGGCCGGCGGCGGGCAGGGCCTGTCCGCCGCCGGTGAGCGGCATGAAGCGCAGCGCGGCGAGATCGGCCAGGCTGCGCCGGTAGGTCATCGCCAACGTGGGGGAGTCGCAGGTCAGACGGGGGGCCTCCGCGAGCCAACGGTCCAGGTCCTGCCGCAACTGCCGGCGGCCCCGAGCGGGCGAGCCCTGCAGACTCTCCCGAAGATCACGTCCGTCCACGCCCAGTGCCCGCACGTGGATGTCGGTGACCCACTCGCCGTGCGGTTCGAGCCGGACGTCGTACGTCAACCCCCGCTCGTCGATCTGCGCCGGCTCGGTGGAGGAGATCGACGTCTCCCGGTGGAACGTCTCTCGCCGATAGCCGAGCCGCAGGCACCCGTCCTCGATCCGGGCGTAGTGCCGGCCCTTCTTGTTGCGCACGTCCTTGATCTCGAAAAGGTCGGCGAAGTCGCTCTCGATGTCGATCCGGATCCGCAGGTCGACGGGCCCGGGTTCGTGGTTGATCACGGTCAGCCGCTCGTTGAAGCTCTCGCCGAGCGAGCGCTCGCGAATGGCCGACACGCTGATGTCCACCAGCGGAGTCAGGACGGTCGGGACGATGAAGAATCGACTCTCGAAGTAGTCGACCTCCTCAACGGTGAGCGCGTTGACCCGTTCACCGTTGATGGAGAGGATCCATTTCGACAGAAACCGGGTGTCGAACGAGAAAAAGCCGGTCGGGATGGCCGGCGACGCGTCGATGTCGCCGGTCTCCTCACTGACCACGAACGTGTTGCCGTCCAGCAGTCGAACGAGTCCGTCGCTCATGCCGGTCCGCTCTTCCGGTGGGCGAACTCCCGTGGGTGCTGCGCGCCGGGTGGCCCCGGCATCACCCGCTGGAGTAAACGGGCAAGCCGCACGTCACCTTCGGCCCTGAGTTCGTTACGCACCCACGCCGCGTAGATGTGCGACCTGCCGGTGACGATCCGGTCGAAGGCCGCTCGGCTGCCCCTGAGCACGCAGTCGGCCCCGCTCTCCTCCCGCGAGACGTGGACATCGCCGCGTCTGATCACCAGCAACCAGTGGTCGACCTCGTGGTCCTGTTCGAGGTCGAACCGGATGCTGCCGACGGCGTCCTCAAGGAGGGGTTCGTGGCCCCGCCGGTCGAGCGCGTCGAAGAAGTTCGCGGTGGGATTCGACATGAGCCTCCTCCGGTAGGTCCCCCGAGCCCGGACGAGCAGCCACCCTCACGATGACCGGTGGCGGCGGATCGCCGCATCACCCGCACCGGATGAAACGTCAGTGCCTGCGTGGGTGGCCCGGCGATCTCATCCGGTCCGGGTGAGGTCAGGGCACCGCAATCTGAGCGAGGCTGCACCCTGGTCGCGATTCTTCTGCAGGGGTGGTGCCATGTCGGAGACGACCCGGAAATTCTTCGACGCGCTCGAACGACACGGCCACGAACGCGTGCTGAAGAAGACGAACGGCACCATCCGATTCGACCTGGAACACGACCAGGAGGTCGACCACTGGTTCGTGGAGATCCGCGGGGGCGCCGTTCGCGTGTCACAACGGGACGGCGACGCCGATGCGGTCATCCGTACCGACCGTGCCTTCTTCGATCGCATGGTCCGTGGCGAGGCCAAACCGCTCCCGGCGTGGATAAGGAACGAGATAACGAGCGAGGGAAAGTTCCGGTTCATCGTCCTGCTGGAGCGGCTCTTCGCACCTCCGCCAGGGGCGCGACATCCGCGCGACCTCGTGCGTGACCGTGGGGGGCGCGGATGAAGACGGACCTCGTCAGGATCCTCGACGGCAACATCTTCGTGCTGAGCGACGGCAGTGGGGACCTGGAGGCGAAGCCCACCGTGCCGTGCGGGTTCTACTCGTACGACACCCGGTTCCTGTCCCTGTGGCGGCTGACCCTCAACGGTGAACGGCTGAGCCCGCTCGCCCGCGACGACCCGTCCTACTTCGAGGTGCGCTTCTTCCTGGTGCCCGGCGAACCCACCCACTACGTCGACGCGAAGGTGTCGGTGATCCGGGAGCGGTCGGTGGCCGGTAGCTTCGAGGAGCAGCTGACGGTGCTCAACCACTCCCGCGAACCGGCCGAGATCACCGTCCACGTGGAGGCGGACTCCGACTTCATGCCGCTGATCGTGGCGGCACAGGGACGTACGCCGAAGGGTCGGCTGTACCGGCGCGTCGAGAACGGCCGGCTGCATCTCGGCTACCAGCGGGACGCGTTCCGCCGGGAGACGGTCATCTCCTCCACCACCGAGCCGGCGCAGGTCGACGAACGGGGGCTGACGTACCAGATCCGGATCGAACCGCACGGCCAGTGGACCACGACGCTGCACGTCCGAGGCCTGGTGCTGCGCCCGGACGGTGAGGACGTCCGGGAGCATCTCCATCCCGGCCGCCGCCGGCGGGACAGATTCCGGCTCGAGCGGAACCTCCAACAGTGGCTCGGCACGGCTCCGCAGCTGAACTGCGACTGGGAGCCACTGGAGCGGACGTACCGGCAGTGCCTCGTCGATCTCGCCGCGCTGGGGTACTCGCCGCTGACGCTACCGGCCGAGGCGCTGCCCGCGGCAGGTCTGCCGTGGAGCGCGACCCTCGCCGGCCGGGAACCCATCTTCGCCAGCCTGCAGGCGTTGCCGTTCGCACCGGACCTCGCCCGCGCCGCCCTGCACATGCTCGGCATCGACCAGGGCGCGGTGCTCGACGACTTCCGGGACGAGGAGCCGGGCAAGATCCTGCGGGAGTTCCGCTACGGGGAACTGGTCGCGTTCGAGGAACGCCCGCAGGCCCCCTACTACGGGGCCGCCGACGTGACCCCGCTGTACGTGGTTCTGCTCGACGAGTACGAGCGGTGGACCGGAGACGCCGATACGGTGCGGGAGTTCGAGGACGAGGCGCGGGCGGCCCTGCACTGGATCGACGAGTACGGCGACATCATGGGCGACGGCTACGTCTGGTACCAGCGCCGCAACGAACAGACCGGGCTGGAGAACCAGTGCTGGAAGGAATCCCCCAACGCGATCTCCTTCCGGGACGGCAGGCTGGCCGGTCTGCCCCGAGCAACCTGTGAGCTGCAGGGCTACGCCTACGACGCCAAGATCCGCGGCGCCCGGCTGGCCCGAGAGTTCTGGAACGACCCCGACTACGCCGACCGGCTCGAACGCGAAGCGGCCGACCTGAAACAGCGCTTCAACCGCGACTTCTGGGTCGCCGACGGCGAGTACTACGCCCTCGCCCTCGACGGCGACGGCCACCAGGTCGACGCCCTGGCCTCCAACATCGGGCACCTGCTGTGGAGCGGCATCGTCGACGAGTCACGGGCGGCCAGGATCGCCGAACACCTGCTCGGCCCCCGACTCTTCTCCGGCTGGGGAGTACGTAGCCTGGCCGAGGGGCAGGGCCGCTACAACCCGCTCGGGTACCACGTCGGCGCGGTCTGGCCCTCCGACAACTCCCTGATCGCCTGGGGGCTGCGCCGCTACGGCTTCACACAGGAGGCGGGACGTATCGCCGAGGGGATCATCGACGCGTCGCACCACTTCCACGGCCGGCTGCCGGAGGCCTTCGGCGGCTTCGACCGCGAGTCGACCCGGAGCCCCGTCCCCTACCCGACGGCCAACAGTCCGCAGGCCGAAGCGACCGGAGCACCCCTGCTGCTGGTGCGTATTCTGCTCGGCCTGGAGCCGTACGGGGACGATCTGGTGGTCGAGCCGGCGCTGCCCGAGCGGTTCGGCCGCATCGAACTGCTCGACATCCCGGGCCGGTGGGGCCGCGTCGACGCCATCGGCAGCGTGGATCGGCGCGGCGCGGAGACGGACCGTCGGACCAGCCTGGCTGCCTCGCCGCGCGAAGCGTGACGAGCGACCACCGTAGCCGGCTCAGGCCTTCGGGCGCACCAGCCCCGACTCGTACGCCAGCACCACCGCCTGCACCCGGTCGCGCAGCCCCAGCTTGGTCAGCACGTGCCCGACGTGGGTCTTGATCGTGGTCTCGCTGACCGACAGCGCCGCGGCGATCTCGGCGTTGGACAGCCCGCGGGCCACCTGCACCAGAACATCCCGCTCCCGTTCGGTGAGCGAGTTGAGCGCCTTCGGCGGGGTGGCCGCCGGGTCGGGCAGCACGTCAGCGAAGCGGTCCAGCAGCCGCTTGAGGATCCGTGGCGCGACCACCGCCTCCCCGGCGGCGACCGTGCGGATCGCGGTCACCAGGTCCTCCGCCGGCACGTCCTTGGCCAGGAAACCGCTGGCCCCGGCGCGCAGCGCCCCCACCACGTACTCGTCGAGGTCGAACGTGGTGAGGATGAGCACCCGCACCGGCAGCCGGGCGTCGACGATGGCCCGGGTGGCCGCCACCCCGTCCATCCGGGGCATCCGGATGTCCATCAGCACCACGTCCGGCAACAGCCGACGGGACAGCTCCACCGCCTCCTGGCCGTCCCCGGCCTCGGCCACGATGTCCAGGTCCTCCTCGGTGCCGAGCACCATCCGGAAGCCGGTACGCAGCAGCGGCTGGTCGTCGGCGAGCAGCACCCGGACGGTCACCGGTCGGCCGCCGGCACCGGCAACCGGGCCGTCACCCGGAAGCCACCCTCGGGGCGCGGCCCGGCGCGGAACCGCCCGTCGAGCAGGGCGACCCGTTCCCGCATGCCGACGATGCCGTGCCCGTCGCCGGCGACCGGCCCGCCCCGGCCGTCGTCCACGACCGTCCCACCACCACCTCGTCGG
>NZ_JAEVHN010000158.1:0-11336 GCF_016803375.1 Micromonospora sp. 4G55 | reverse complement strand
CGCCGCCCCGGGCGCCGCGGCCCCGACCGGCATGTCCGCCGCCGAGGCCCGGCAGGCCCGCAAGGAGCTGAGCCGGCTGGAACGGCAGATCGCCAAGCTGGACCAGAAGGAGACCGGGCTGCTCGACCAGCTCGCCTCGCACGCCACCGACTACGCCAAGGTCGCCGAACTCGACGCGCAGCTCAAGGAGGTACGCGCCGAGCGCGAGCGGACCGAGGAGACCTGGCTCACCCTGGCCGACGAGATCCCGCCGGTCTGACCGGCGCCACGCGCCCGCCCCGGCACGAGACGGGGGCCGTGTGCGGCGTCACATCCCGGCGTGCGGGACAATCGTCGTCGACCTCTCTCATCCCCACGGCGTTGGAGACTCAGACATGGCCCATACCCCCGTCAACCACCCCGCGCGCCGATCTACCGGGCGATCGGCGGGCTCGTTGGTCTGTACCTGGTGGTCTTCGGTGTGCTCGGCGTCATCGCGAGCGCCGGCAACGACCTCTTCGCCCAGGATGACACCACGGTCCTGGGTCAGGGGACGAACCTCGGATTCTCGCTGCTCAGCATCCTGCTCGGCATCGTCGTGCTGGCCGGCACCGTGATCGGCCGCAACCTCGACGTGGCGATCAACCAGTTCCTGGCCTACGGCCTGATGGTGCTCGGCCTGGCCGAGCTGGCGTTCCTGCAGACCGACGCCAACATCGGCAACTTCAGCGTCCTCACCGTCATCGTGGTGCTGACGCTCAGCCTGGTCCTGCTGATGGCCGGCATGTACGGCAAGGTCGGCACCGACGAGGAGAAGGAAGCCTTCGAGAAGGCCCGCCTCGTGCTCTGATCGCGCTCCGCACTGGTCCCGCTCCGCCCGTGGCTCGCTCCGGGCGGGGCGGGATCTTTCGTTGGTGGCTCCTGCCGGCCGGTTCGGCGGACAGGGGGCGGCGGGCTGGGGGACAATTCTCCGGAAGTGGTCGTACTCGGACGGAGGGGTCAATGGCGCACTTTCCGGTGAACCATCCGGCGCGCCCGCTGTACCGGGTCGTCGCCGGGCTGATCGGGCTCTACATCCTGGTCTTCGGCGTCTGGGGCGTCTTCCAGACCTGGGGGCAGCCGCTCTTCGACCGGGGCCCCAACTGGGCGCTCGGGCTCCGCACCAACCTGGCGTTCTCGCTGGTCTCCGTGGCCTTCGGGATCGTGCTGATGATCGGGGCGTCCCGACGCAGCAACCTCGGGCACTACATGAACCTGACCGCCGGGGCGGTCTTCCTGGTCACCAGCATCGCCATGATGTCGGTCCTGCAGACCACCGCGAACTTCCTCAACTTCTCCATGTCCACGGTGATCGTGTCGATGCTGTTCGGGCTGCTGCTGCTCGCCACCGGCCTCTACGACAAGGTCGGCACGGACGAGCACGCCGAAGAGGAGCGCCGCCGCCGGCAACACCCGATCGCGGAGGCCGGCACCCGCTGAACCGGCCGGCGGTCAGGCCCGCTTGCGGGTGATCAGGCCCGGCTTCGCCTCCAGGTGGGACAGCCCGTTCCAGGACAGGTTGACCAGGTGCGCCGCCACCGTCTCCTTGCGTGGCTTGCGCACCTCCAGCCACCAGCGGCCCGTCAACGCCACCATCCCGACCAGGGCCTGCGAGTAGAGCTCGGCCAGCTTCGGGTCGTACCCCCGGGTGGAGAACTCGGCCGCCAGGATGTGCTCCACCTGGTGCCCGACGTCGTTCATCACGCTGCTGAAGTTGCCCGTCGCCGACATCAGCGGCGACTCCCGGACCAGCACCCGGAACCCGCTGGTCTCCTCCTCGATGTAGGTGAGCAGCGCCAGCGCCGCCTGCTCCAGCAGCTCGCGCGGGTGTCCGGCGGTCAACGCCGTGGTGATCCGGTCCAGCAGGGCGCGCACCTCGCGGTCGACCACCACCGCGTAGAGGCCTTCCTTGCCGCCGAAGTGTTCGTAGATCACCGGCTTGGACACCTTGGCCCGCGACGCCACCTCCTCGATGGAGGTGGCGTCGAAACCGCGCTCGGCGAAGATCTGCCGGCCGATCGAGATCAGTTGCTCCCGCCGCTGGGCCGCGGACATGCGTACCCGGGAGGTGGGCTTCGCGCCCGCCGCCGCCCGCCGTCGTCCGTCGGTGGCCTCGTCCGCCATCTCGTCACCTCGCCGGCGCTCGGTGACGCCCTGTCGTGGGATGTTCCTGCCGCCGTGCCCGTCTGCCTCGGTCACCTGGCCATACTGCCAGGTAACCTCCGCGGGCATCGCCCGGTTTCAGCGGCGTGCGGCCGGCTTCACCAGCTTGGCGGCGATCCGCTCCGGTTTCGGCCAGCGGACGTCCCGCGCCGCGCCGGCCTTCTCCAGCAACCAGATCACCCGGGCCGAGATGTCCACCTGGCCGCGCAGCACGCCGTGCCGGGCGCTCGTCGGGTCGGCGTGGTGCAGGTTGTGCCAGCTCTCGCCGAACGACAGGAGCGCCAGCGGCCAGAAGTTCGACGCCCGGTCGCCCGGCCGCACGGCGAACGGCCGCTCGCCGTAGACGTGGCAGACCGAGTTGATCGACCAGGTCACGTGGTGCAGCAACGCGATGCGGACCAGACCGCCCCAGAAGAGCGCCGTCCACGCCCCGGACCAGGACCAGGTCGCCAGGCCGCCCAGCACCGCCGGCCCCAGCACCGAGACCACCACCAGCAGCGGGAAGAGCCGGTCCACCCGCCGGGTGTCGCGGTCGGCCAGCAGGTCCGGGGCGAAGCGGGCCCGGTTGGACAGCTCCCGGCCGAACAGCCAGCCCACGTGGGCGTGGAACAGGCCCCGGGCCAGCCCGCGGACGCTTTCGCCGTAGCGCCACGGTGAGTGCGGGTCACCCTCGGCGTCGGAGAACGCGTGGTGCCGGCGGTGGTCGGCGACCCACTGGATGATCTCGCCCTGCACGGCGAATGAGCCCGCCACCGCCAACGCCACCCGCACCGGCCGTGGGGCCTTGAACGAGCCGTGGGTGAAGTACCGGTGGTAGCCGATGGTGATGCCCAGCCCGGAGAGCAGGTACCAGAAGGCCGCGATGGCCAGGTCCGTGCCGCTCAGCCAACCGCCCCAGGCGACCGGGACGGCGGCGAGCAGGGCCAGGAAGGGTACGACCACGAAGGCCCACAGCGCGATCAGGATGCCCGTGGACTGCGGGCCCTGGGTGAGTGGCTTCGGCCCGGTGGCACTCTCGTCCGTCACGGTCGACATGGCACCTCCCAGCGCAGAGATACGCCTACGTCACCGTAACTTAGGGCTCCGCGCCGGTGGAGTGAACAGTTGCGGACATGAATGAAGCTCCTGGAGGCGCGGGCCGACCTATCGGGTGAACAATCGGGTCTCGTCGCAGGGCTCGGTGCAGCGATCACGTAGGGGTGGGGCCGCTGAGAGGGAGGCGCTAAGCTGTCTTGCGTCACAATCGGCCGTGGTGTAATTGGCAACACCCGGGTCTTTGGTACCCGTGTTTCAGGTTCGAACCCTGGCGGCCGAGCCTTCTCCGATATCGCGCGGCACGTGGGGTATGGGACGAACTGCCCCGCAGTCTGGTTAGCATGACCGCGAGAGTGTCGCCTTCCCGACGGGAGCCACGTCGTGCCCCAGCCCCACCTCCGTACCGTCGTCGTGCTCGCCGCCGGTGAGGGCAAGCGGATGAAGTCGGCGCTGCCCAAGGTGCTGCACCCGCTGCTCGGTCGTACGCTGCTCGGTCACGTGCTGACCGCGGCCGCGCCGCTGGCCGCCGACCGCACCGTGGTGGTGGTCGGTCACGGCGCCGAGGAGGTCAGGGTGCACCTGACCGAGATCGCCCCGGACGCCACGCCGGTCCTGCAGGCGCAGCAGCTCGGCACCGGGCACGCCGTGCGGATCGCGCTGGAGGCGGTGCCGGAGGCCGCCGGCACGGTGGTCGTGATCAACGGGGACGTCCCGCTGCTGCGCGCCGAGACGGTGGCCGCGCTGGTGGCTGCGCACGAGGGCGAAGGCGCGGCGGCGACCGTGCTCGCCGCCGAGGTGCCCGACCCGACCGGCCTGGACCGGATCGTGCGCGACGCCGCGGGGCGGCTGGAGCAGATCGTCGAGGAGCGGGACGCGACCCCGGCGCAGCGCGCGCTGCGGGAGATCAACGCCGGCATCTACGCGTTCGACGCGGTGCGGCTGCGGGACGCGCTGGGCAAGCTCTCCACCGACAACGACCAGGGCGAGGAGTACCTCACCGACGTCTTCGGCCTGCTCGTCTCGGCCGGGGAGCCGGTGGGCGTGCACGTCGCCGCGGACCACGTCGAGACGCTGGGCTGCAACGACCGGGTGGAGCTGGCGGGCCTGCGCCGGCTGCTGCGCGACCGGGTCAACGAGGCGTGGATGCGGACCGGGGTGAGCATCCTCGACCCGGAGACCACCTGGATCGACGTCACCGCCACCGTGGAGCGGGACGCGGTGATCGACCAGAACACCCAGCTGCGGGGCACGACGGCGGTCGGCGCGCAGGCCGTCGTGGGGCCGGACGTGACGCTGATCGACACCGTGGTGGGGGCGGCGGCGACCGTGCTGCGCAGCCACGCGGTGGGCGCCGAGGTGGGTGCGGGGGCCAGCGTCGGCCCGTACGCGTACCTGCGCCCGGCCGCCCGGCTGGCCGAGAAGTCGAAGGTCGGCACGTTCGTCGAGGTGAAGAACTCCGAGGTCGGCCCGGGCGCCAAGGTGCCGCACCTGTCGTACGTGGGTGACGCGACGATCGGGGCGAAGGCCAACATCGGCGCGGCGACGATCTTCGTGAACTACGACGGGGTGAACAAGCACCGCACCGTGGTGGGCGAGGCGGCCTTCATCGGCTGCGACACCAGCCTGATCGCGCCGGTCGAGGTGGGCGCGGGGGCGTACGTGGCTGCGGGCAGCGCGATCTCGCAGGACGTGCCGCCGGGCGCGCTCGGGGTGACCCGGGCCCCGCAGCGCAGCATCGAGGGCTGGGTGGCCCGCAAGCGGGCCGGCACGGTGTCGGCCGCGGCGGCGGAGCGGGCGCTGGCGGAGGGTGCGTCGGCCGGTGGCCCGGTCGCAAGGGAAGGTGAGGCAATCCACGGGGACGCCGAGACCGTGGGACGGCCGTCGGCCGCGGGGGATACTGCAACCGAATAGTCCCCGGCCACCGCCGCCGGGAACCACCGACCAACGGGAGCAGACGGGCCCATGGGCAGCATCGTCGCCGAAAACCGCAAGAGCCTGATGCTCTTTTCCGGACGTGGCTTTCCGGAGTTGGCCAAGGAGATCGGTGAGGTGCTCGGCGTCGCGCCGACGCCTTCCGACGCGTACGAGTTCGCCAACGGCGAGATCTTCGTACGCTTCAAGGACTCGGTGCGCGGTTCGGACGCCTTCGTGGTGCAGTCCGTCACGCACGGGGTGAACACCTGGGTCATGGAGACCCTGATCATGATCGACGCGCTGAAGCGCGGCTCGGCCAAGCGGATCACCGTGGTGCTGCCGTTCTACCCGTACGCCCGGCAGGACAAGAAGCACCGGGGTCGGGAGCCGATCTCGGCCCGGCTGGTGGCCGACCTGCTGAAGACCGCCGGCGCGAACCGGATCCTCACGGTCGACCTGCACACCGCGCAGATCCAGGGCTTCTTCGACGGCCCGGTGGACCACCTCTTCGCGATGGACGTGCTGGCCGAGTACGTGGAGCACAAGTACGCCGGCCGGCCGATGACGGTGGTCGCGCCGGACTCCGGCCGGGTGCGGGTGGCCGAGCGGTGGACCGACCGGCTGGGCGGCTGCCCGCTGGCGTTCATCCACAAGACCCGGGACCCGCTGAAGCCGAACCAGGTGGTGGCGAACCGGGTGGTCGGTGAGGTCGAGGGTCGGGTCTGCCTGATCGTCGACGACATGATCGACACGGGTGGCACGATCAGCAAGGCCGCCGACATCCTCAAGGAGTCGGGTGCGGCGGAGATCGTCGTCGCCTCCACCCACGCCCTGCTGTCGGACCCGGCGACCGAGCGGCTGAAGAACAGCCCGATCAGTGAGATCGTGGTGACCAACACGCTGCCGCTCCCGCCGGAGAAGCAGCTCGACAAGCTCACCGTGCTGTCGATCGCGCCGCTGCTGGCCCGGGCGATCCGCGAGGTGTTCGACGACGGGTCGGTGACCACCCTCTTCGGCGGCCTGAGCTGAGCGCGGCGCCGCGGCTATGACCGCGGCGCGGCACCGTTCCCGCCGGCCGACGCGCCGGCGGGGACGGTGATGAGGGGACTGCCGGAAACCTCGGAATCAGCTCGGGTAGACTGGTGCGGTTGCCACGGCGAGGGTGCCCGGCGGGCCGCTGAAAAGCACCGCACGGAGGCACCGTCATCGACGCGGTGCTCCGGGCAGTCGTTCATGACGCATGAGCCCCAGCGAGCCCCTCGCCCCAGCACCGCAAGACGACAAGCCGCCGTAGCGAAAGCATCAGGAGTTTCCCCGTGTCCGAGGTAAAGATCAGCGCCGAGCCCCGTACCGAGTTCGGCAAGGGTGGTGCCCGTCGTACCCGCCGGGCCGGCAAGGTGCCCGCCGTGCTGTACGGCCACGGCGAGAAGCCCAAGCACATCGCGCTCCCGGCCCGCGACTTCGCGGCCGCGATCCGCAAGGGCGGCGCGAACCAGCTCTTCGCGATCGAGGTCAGCGACGGCACCCAGGTGCTGGCGCTGCCGAAGGCGATCCAGCGTGACCCGATCAAGGACACCTTCGAGCACGTCGACCTGCTGCTGGTCCGCCGGGGCGAGAAGGTCACGGTCGAGGTCCCGGTCCAGCTGATCGGCGAGGCCGCCAAGGACACCCTGATCGTGCACGACCACGACACCCTCTCGGTGACCGCCGACGCCACCAAGGTGCCGGACCACCTGGAGGCCTCGATCGAGGGCATGGAGGCCGGCACCCAGGTGACCGCCGCCGACGTGCAGCTGCCGGCCGGCGTCGAGCTGGTCGCCGACGCGGAGCAGACGATCGCCTCGGTGACCGCCGCCCCGACCGCCGAGCAGCTCGAGGCGACCCTGCCCGAGGTCGAGGTGGCCGACGAGGAGGTCGAGGCCGGGGTCGGCGAGGAGACCGCCGAGTCGTCCGAGGGCGCCGAGGCCGGCGAGCCGGCCGCCGCCGGTGGCGAGGAGAGCGCCGAGGCCAAGACCGAGGCCTGATCGGTTCGCAACATTTACGGCAGGCGCTCCCGGCGGACAGCGGGGGGCGCCTGTCGGCGTATCGGGACGATTACGGCGGTGCTGCCCGACGGCGCCGGCGGGCGTGGCGGGACGATTACGGCGGTGCTGCGCGACGGCGCCGGCGGGCGTGGCGGGACGATTACGGCGGTGCTGCGGCGAGCGGGAGGGACGGGACGTGACGGACGAGGCGGGGCCGTGGCTGGTGGTCGGCCTGGGCAACCCCGGTCGGGAGTACGCCGGTAACCGGCACAACGTCGGTTTCATGGTCGCCGACCTGCTGGCGAGCCGGGTGGGCGCGAAGTTCGGCCGGCACAAGCGGGCGGTGGCGGAGGCCGCCGAGGGGCGGCTGGGCTTCGGTGGGCCGAAGCTGGTGCTGGTCAAGCCGCTGACGTACATGAACCTCTCGGGCGGTCCGGTGGCGGCGCTGGCCCAGTTCCACAAGATCCCCGCCGAGCGGGTGATCGCGGTGCACGACGAGCTGGACATCCCGTACGGCCAGCTGCGCGTCAAGATCGGCGGCGGCGAGGGCGGGCACAACGGCCTGCGCTCGATGTCGAAGTCGCTGGGGACGAAGGAGTACGTCCGGGTGCGGTTCGGCATCGGCCGGCCGCCGGGGCGGCAGGACCCGGCGGACTACGTACTGTCGGATTTCGGCGCTGCGGAGCGCAAGGAGCTGGAGTTCCTGGTGGACCGGGCGGCCGACGTGGTGGAGTCGGTGGTCACCAAGGGCGTGGAGCCGACGCAGAACGCGTACCACGGGGCCTGAGGGCGGGGCGTACCGGGACCGGCCGCCCCGGCCGGTAGTCTGCGCCTTCTGGCGTGCCGCGACCCGCGTCCCGGATCGCGGCGAGGCGACGGGAGTGGTACGTGGGCAGTCCTCCGATGATCGACGGCGCGTTCGCCCGGTGGCTGGCGGCGCGGGCCGGGCAGGCGTTGCTGGGGTTGCGGGCCGAGATGGGGTTCGCCGACGCGGGCGCGCTGAAGTCGGCCGGGGACAAGGTCTCGCACGACCTGATCCGTACCGAACTGGCCCGGTGGCGGCCCGGTGACGCGGTCCTGTCGGAGGAGGACGAGGGCTCGCGGCTGGCCTGGGCGGCGGAGGTGAACCCGGGGGCGGTGTCCCGGCTGACCGCCGACCGGGTGTGGATCATCGACCCGCTGGACGGTACCCGGGAGTTCTCCGAGGAGGGGCGCTCGGACTGGGCGGTGCACGTGGCGCTCTGGGCGCGCAACGCGCCGACGCCGCACGGGCTGGTGGCCGGGGCGGTGGGGCTGCCGGCGCAGCACCGGGTGCTCGGCACGGACTACCCGCCGGCGTACCCCCCGATGACGTTGGCGGCGGCGACCTCGGGTGGCGGGCGGACGCTGCGCCTGGCGGCGAGCCGGAGCCGGCCGCCGGTCTTTTTGAGCGACCTGGCCGAGGACGTGGGCGCGCACCTGGTGCCGATGGGCTCGGCCGGCGCGAAGATCGCCGCGGTGGTGACCGGTGAGGTGGACGCCTACATCCACGCCGGTGGCCAGTACGAGTGGGACTCGGCCGCCCCGGTCGCTGTGGCGACGGCCACCGGCCTGCACGCTTCCCGGATCGACGGTTCTGCGCTGAAATACAACGAGGCGGATCCGCGGCTGCCGGACCTGCTGGTCTGCCGCAAGGATCTCGCCACTCGGTTGCTTGCAGCGCTGCAGAGACATTCCGGGTAGCCTGAGCGCTTGTTCTTGATGTATCCGACCGGAAAGGTCTGGAATCCATGAGCGGATCCGCGCCGATCGAGACCGTGTCATGACCGCCCCCGCCCGCTTCTACCAGGTCTCCCACCTCGACGCGCTCGAGGCGGAGAGCATCTTCGTGATGCGCGAGGTGGTCGCGGAGATGGAGCGCCCGGTGCTGCTCTTCTCCGGCGGCAAGGACTCGATCGTCATGCTCCGGTTGGCCCAGAAGGCGTTCGCCCCGGCCAACATCCCCTTCCCGGTCATGCACGTGGACACCGGGCACAACTTCCCCGAGGTCCTGGAGTACCGCGACCAGCGGGTCGCCGAGCTGGGCCTGCACCTGATCGTGGCCAGCGTGCCGGAGGCCCTGGCCAGCGGCATGGTCCGCGAGTCCGGCGACGGCATGCGCAACCGGATCCAGACCCCGGTGCTGCTGGACGCGGTGGAGAAGCACCGCTTCGACGCGCTCTTCGGTGGCGCCCGGCGGGACGAGGAGAAGGCCCGGGCCAAGGAGCGGGTGTTCAGCTTCCGCGACGAGTTCGGCCAGTGGGACCCGAAGAACCAGCGCCCCGAGCTGTGGTCGCTCTACAACGGCCGGCACCACCCGGGCGAGTCGATCCGGGTCTTCCCGCTTTCCAACTGGACCGAGCTGGACGTGTGGCACTACATCGCCCGCGAGCGCATTCCGCTGCCCTCGATCTACTACGCGCACGAGCGCGAGGTGGTCGAGCGCGACGGCATGCTCTACGCGGTGAACGAGTTCTTCCGCCCCCGTGCGGGGGAGGAGCGGTCCAAGGCCCGGGTGCGCTACCGCACCGTGGGCGACGCCTCCTGCACCGCGGCGGTCCGCTCGGACGCCGACACGGTGGAGAAGGTGATCGAGGAGGTGGCCGCCACCCGAATCACCGAGCGCGGCGCGACCCGCGGCGACGACCGGGTCAGCGAGGCCGCCATGGAGGACCGCAAGCGGGAGGGCTACTTCTGATGAGCACCGAGACCATCGCCGGGGGCGCGGCGGACAGCCGCGCCGCCACCGGGGCCGGGCCGGAGGCCCGGCCGATGGACCTGCTGCGCTTCGCCACCGCCGGCAGCGTGGACGACGGCAAATCCACCCTGATCGGCCGCCTGCTGTACGACACCAAATCGCTCTTCACCGACCAGCTCGCCGCCGTCGAGGCGGTCAGCGCGGCCCGGGGTGACGAGTACACCAACCTGGCGCTGCTCACCGACGGCCTGCGCGCCGAGCGGGAGCAGGGCATCACCATCGACGTGGCGTACCGCTACTTCGCCACCCCCCGGCGGAAGTTCATCATCGCCGACACCCCGGGGCACATCCAGTACACCCGGAACATGGTCACCGGCGCCTCCACCGCCGACCTGGCGCTGATCCTGGTGGACGCCCGCAAGGGCCTGGTCGAGCAGTCCCGCCGGCACGCCTTCCTCTGCTCGCTGCTGCGGGTACCGCACCTGGTCCTCTGCGTGAACAAGATGGACCTGGTCGACTACTCGCAGGAGGTCTTCGAGCGGATCGCCGACGAGTTCACCGCGTTCGCCGCGAAGCTCGACGTGCCGGACCTGACCGTGGTGCCGATCTCCGCGCTCAAGGGCGACAACATCGTCACCCGCTCGGAGAACATGTCCTGGTACGAGGGCCCGTCGCTGCTGCACCACCTGGAGCGGGTGCACATCGCCTCCGACCGCAACCTGGTCGACGTGCGGTTCCCGGTGCAGTACGTGATCCGTCCGCAGTCCACCACCGTCACCGACTACCGGGGCTACGCCGGTCAGGTGGCCTCGGGCGTGCTCAAGCCGGGCGACGAGGTGATGGTGCTGCCCTCCGGCTTCACCAGCCGGATCTCTTCCGTCGAGACGGCGGACGGCCCGGTGGCCGAGGCGTTCCCGCCGATGTCGGTGACCGTCCGCCTGCAAGACGAGATCGACATCTCGCGGGGCGACATGATCTGCCGGCCCAACAACTCCCCGGCGGTGTCGCAGGACATCGAGGCGATGGTCTGCTGGATGGACGAGACCCGCCCGCTCCAGGTCGGCGGCAAGTACGCGATCAAGCACACCACCCGGTCCGCCCGGGCGATCGTCCGCGGGCTGCACTACCGGCTGGACATCAACACCCTGCACCGGGACGAGGCGGCCGGCGAGCTGAAGCTCAACGAGATCGGCCGGGTCCGGCTGCGCACCACCGTGCCGCTGCTCGCCGACGAGTACCGCCGCAACCGCACCACCGGCGGCTTCGTCATCATCGACGAGTCCACCAACCGCACGGTCGCCGCCGGCATGATCGTCGACACCGCCTGACCCACCCGGTCCGGGCCCGCGCGCGACCCGGCAGACGCACTTACCGAGAAAGAGTGGCTATTCCAGCGTGGATAGCCACTCTTTCTCTGTATTCGGCGGGCGGTGCGGCCGGCGCGCCGCGTGGGGTCGGCGCGGGGG